>JAYUHI010000241.1:0-1893 GCA_043767095.1 Bacteroidota bacterium | reverse complement strand
TGATGGAACGGCTGTACCCCATGGACTATCGCAGTCTTGAGTTTGAAAAAAGAATGCTGTTGTTCGATGTCTTTGAAGATGAGTTGAAAGAACTTCATAAGAATGGCTTTGTTCACCGCGATTTAAACCGACCCTCGAACATACCGGGTGAGCGGTACGATAATGTTTTCTTAACTGAAAAGGGACTGAGGTTAATTGATGTTGGCATTTCAGCCATGGCGAAACAAGTAGGCGAAAAGCTATTTGAAAAATATACACAGGAGGAATTGAAAGAGCTGGCAGAATTCAAAAAATTCTTTTTGGAACGATAGCTAAGCCAGAGAGCGCAGGTTTCTTTCACACTATTGAAATTGTTTATGGCCGCGTGAATAGACCATCATTGAAAATTCCTTCAACCTTTATCAGCTAAAAATTCATCCCTTGGTGAATTGATCATTTGCTTTATCTTGCGCCCCTGATGGAAAATTTTGTAGTCTCCGCCCGAAAATACCGGCCACTTGGTTTTGACGAGGTGGTAGGGCAGGAGCACATCACCACCACGTTAAGAAATGCCATCGAGAATAATAAACTCGCCCAGGCCCTCCTTTTCTGCGGCCCCCGGGGTGTGGGCAAAACCACCTGCGCCCGCATTGTGGCGCGCATGATCAACGGTTTCGAAGAAAAAGCTGAACTGAATTCGCTCAATATTTTTGAACTCGATGCTGCTTCCAATAATTCGGTGGAAGATATTCGGAACTTGATTGACCAGGTGCGCTATCCTCCGCAATACGGAAAATTTAAAGTGTATATCATTGACGAGGTGCACATGCTTTCCAACCAGGCGTTCAATGCTTTTTTGAAAACACTGGAAGAACCGCCCTCTTATGCCATTTTTATTCTGGCAACAACAGAGAAGCACAAAGTGATTCCCACTATCCTTTCGCGTTGCCAGATTTTTGATTTCAACCGCATTCAGGTTTCTGACATTACCAACCAGTTAAAGAAAATTGCTGAGCGTGAAAAAGTAAAAACCGAAGACGCGGCCCTTCACCTCATCGCCCAAAAAGCAGATGGTGCTTTGCGCGATGGTCTTTCCATTTTCGATTTGATGGTTACGTTTTCTTCCACCAACTCGGTAACGTTTAGCGATGTACTTAAGAACCTGCACATCCTCGATTACGAATATTATTTCAAAGTGGTGGATGGCCTGCTGGCCGAAAACCCAGCCACTCCTTTATTATTGCTGGATGAGATTTTAAAAAAAGGTTTCGATGGACAAAATTTTATTGTTGGGCTGAGCGAACATATCCGCAATTTGATGGTAGCGCAAGACGCACGAACAGTTCAATTGATGGATGTGCCCGATAATATAAGAAAGGAATATACCGATCAGGCTAAAGCCGCACCGTATTCTTTGCTGTTGAGTTGGCTTAACCTGGCCAGTCAATGCGATATCAATTACAAAGCGAGCAAGAACCAACGCCTGTTAGTTGAACTTACACTGATGAAGATGGCTCATGTGAATCATGTGATTAAACCCAATGGTGTCCTTGTTGAAGCCCTTCCTGCAGAAGAGGCAAAAAAAAAAGTGAAGTAAAACCTGAAAGGCCGATCCCTCCCGCAAAGGAAGTAAAAGAGGAACCTGCTTTGATGTTCGAGTCTCCTGCCATCAATCCTGTTATCCAGGAAAAGTCCCCTTCCACACGAACGAAATCAACCCTGAATCTCCAAAATATTTTGGCTGGCAAACCCGATCCTCTGGAGGCCAAACCAAAGCCAGAATACCCGGAGGAAATAATTAAAAGAGAACTAACCCTGTCCGAAGTGCAGGAAGCCTGGAAACAGTTTGCCGAATTACGGAGAGGCCAGGTAGCTGAATACAATCTTTTGCTTCGCGATTTTGTTTTGGAGGGC
>JAYUHI010000240.1:0-4560 GCA_043767095.1 Bacteroidota bacterium | reverse complement strand
TGTCGAAACCTCTCTCTGGGTTTACATTAGCCTTCGACTGGCTCAGGCTGACACCTGATTCCACCTTTTTAGTCAGCCCCAGGGGCCGGGGGTGAGGTGGCCTGAGAAGAGATGCCCAAAGGTTATATTATTTCATCCGGATTCTCCAATGGGTGGGGTATAGATTATTCACTCTGTTTCCCAATCCGTTAACCCAGCCAAGACCAAGCCCTGAATAGGTGACGAGAGCGTAACCTGTTTTTAAATCTCTAAGAGTGAGTGTTTCTTTTCTTAAGAATTGAAGTGCTTCACCCTTGGTTAAGTTGATGGTTGTTATGTTTTCCTTGTTCAGAACACATGAAAGCGCGAGTGAATGTGCCGGAATAACCTTCTCATGCTTTACTGAGGCCACGGTTGTTCCAACTTGAACGGCATTGAGATGGTATGTTAGCCATTCAATTTCCTGAACGTGATGGTTGGGCTGCAACGTGATTTCTTCTTTGTTTGTTAGATAAGCGTATTCGTCAGCGTTTAGTATCCAGGGCTTTATTTTCGCTACTGTTTTAGTATCTGTTTTGGATGGATCTTTGTGTTTTATTCTTGCATCGGGTTCTCTCCCCTTTTTCCGGATTGCTGATATGAAAAACCCCTCGCCTTGAACAAGGTGCTGGAAGAAACGATAGCCACGGATTCCATTTTCAGTTACTTCGCGGATTCCCCAATCAGGTTGAAGCGGTATAGTGATAAACTCCACATCGCGTTGAGCAGCCAGCCACACCAGGTTTTCTTCATTCTCTTTCCGGTTGTAGGTGCATGTGCAATAAATCAGGATTCCATTTTGTTTGAGTGATGGAAAAACATCCGCCAGGATTCTCCTTTGCCGTTGCGAACAATGATCAACATTGGAGGCCGACCACTGCGAAATTGATTCTGGTTCTTTTCTAAACAGGCCCTCACCTGAACAAGGCGCGTCCACTACAATCAAATCAAAGAACCCACCCAATGCGCTGAAATGAGACGGATCATTTTGCGTAACCACCACATTAGGGCAGCTCCATTTCTGAAGGTTCTCGCATAAAATATTGGCCCGCGACCGGATTACTTCATTGCTCACCAACAAACTTTGCTGGTTGATGAGAGAAAGCAGATGAGTGGACTTGCCTCCCGGGGCAGCACATAAATCCAATACTTTCAATGGCCGGTTGATGTCCACCGAATGCTTAACAGCTTGTTCCAAAAACATGGAGCTTGCCTCCTGCACATAATAACCGCCTGCATGAAAAAGCGGATCGAGGGTGAAGGAGGGCCTTTCCTTTAAATAACTTCCGGTTGAACACCAGGGAACGGGTTGAAGTTTTTCGGATGGAATTTCTTTAAAAGGATTGGCTCGAATGCTCAGAGAAGGATTGGTTTTCAAGGCCTCCAGAAATCTATTCAGCTCATCGTGGTTTAATTGCGAGCCTAACTCGCTAATAAAATCTTCTGGTAAAAACACAGGAACTGCCATGGTAGCGAAAGTTAGAAACATTTTGGCGACCCCCTGACCCCCGAAGGGGGAATCGTGCTGTGTCAAGTGCTTAGCATTTTTTTATAGAAGTCATTCACATTTTTGTATTGCCCATCATTGCTCATTAGATTTGAATCAGCTTTCCAAGCCCTCTTATGTGCCAGTTGGCAAGCAAGTTTCCAATTTCCAACTTCCAACTTCCAACTTCCAACTTCCAACTTCCAATTATGCTCACCATCAATCCCAAAGAAATCTCAGTTTCTAAAATGCACGGTTTGCTTTTGGATGCTGTTGCACCCAGGCCGATTGCTTTTGCCAGCACGATGGATAAGGAAGGCAACGTTAACTTAAGCCCATTCAGTTTTTTCAATTGCTTCAGCGCCAGCCCTCCCATCTTGATTTTTTCTCCATCCAGGCGGGGTCGGGATGCAACCACCAAACACACCTATGAAAATGTTTTAGAAGTGCCTGAAGTTGTAATCAATATCGTGAACTACTCTATGGTGCATCAGGCTTCACTGGCCAGTTGTGAATTTCCAAAAGGCGTGAATGAATTCGTGAAATCAGGTTTAACGGAAGAGAAATCAGTTATGGTTAAACCTCCGAGGGTGAAGGAATCTCCGGTAGCTTTCGAATGTAAAGTTAATCAGGTTGTTCCGTTGGGCGATCAAGGAGCAGCAGGGAACTTAGTGATTTGTGAAGTTCTCCTCATGCATATTCAGGATGAAGTATTGGATGCCGAGGGAAAGATTGACCCCTGGAAATTAGATGCCGTTGCCCGCATGGGCCGCGACTATTATTGCCGCGCGCAAGGGGAAAATATTTTTGTAGTGCCCAAGCCGGGCGATAAAATAAAAATAGGGATTGATCAACTGCCTGATGTTCTTATTAAGAGTAAATTTTTTTCGATGAAGGATTTAGCCATTCTGGCCAATGTTGAAAGATTGCCGTTTGATGGTGCCGTGCCTGATTCTCTAAACGATGAACTACTTCATGCAATGGCTAAGGAGAAATTAGATAGGGGAGATGCGGATGGGGCGTGGAGAATTTTGATGGAATCAAAGTAATTCTAATTGATGGTCGGGATTTCAAATCCCGACCAGCCAGGGGATAACAGGCGGTGTTGCATCGGGGATAATAAAACTGACCACTTGCATAAATCCCGCATGGAGTTCTGAGGGAACGCTGCTGCTGTATGCCGCGGGCTGCCCGACTACCGAGTAGAGATTATACGTTCCATTGGCTGATTTATCGGTCGTGGTGCCTGCTGATGTGCCGGCCATTACAAGTGTGTTCTGTGGCAATGCCTCCAACCAAATTGAACAACAGAGCATTATCAATGCGAGCCGCAGGGTGTGTTTGTGAATGTTTTTCATATTATCTCAAGTTGGTTATTATGAAAATGATATTTGACTAACTTTGACATCCATTACAAGGTAAGTTTCGTATGGCAACTTGAAAAAACCCGAGCTCAGGAATTTCATTACTTTTGGATAAACCATAATGATTATGTATCGCGCTATTATCACCCCAACAGAAACTACCCTTACCATTGAACTGCCTGATGAGCTTGTAGGGAAGCCCGTGGAAGTGTTGGCGTTTGAAATAATCAAAGCTATTGACAAGCCGGTTGAGAACCGAACATTTGCCGAGGCAGTAGCCTTTTGGGATGCCCACGCAGTGGATATGAGCAATTTCAAATTTGACCGTGAAGAAGCAAATGAGCGCTAATTTTTTTATTGACTCCAATATCGCGGTGTACTCCTTAAGCACACCGTCTTTAAAGAGGGATGCAGCCCGGAAATTGATAGGGCAACGCCCATTCATAAGCACCCAGGTGGTTATGGAAACAGTGAACGTGCTGATAAAGAAATTCAAATTTGAAAAGACCGATGCCTTTGAAAGTGTATTGAATATTATGGGTAGTGCCGAGCTGAAAATCATTGCAGAAAGTACACTATTAAAAGCATTTGAAATAAGTGTTAAATACAAGCTATCACACTGGGATAGTCTGGTCATTGCCTCTGGGCTCGAAGCGGGTTGCACTATCCTATACTCCGAAGACATGCAGCATAACCAACTCATTGACGGCAAACTCAAAATCATCAACCCGTTTCTCATTGCTTAATTTTTTTTTGCTGTTCACTCTCGTTTGTTGGTGAGCTTACACATGCGCCCCTCGCGCAACACCAAAGGCGAGGTTTGACGGAAGAGAAATCAGTTATGGTTAAACCTCCGAGGGTGAAGGAATCTCCTGTATCATTTGAATGCAAAGTAAATCAGGTGGTTCCATTGGGCGATCAAGGAGCAGCAGGGAACTTAGTGATCTGTGAAGTTCTGCTCATGCACATTCAGGATGACATATTGGATGCCGAGGGAAAGATTGACCCCTGGAAGTTAGATGCCGTGGCCCGCTTGGGCCGCGACTATTATTGCCGGGCGCAGGGAGAAAATATTTTTGTGGTGCCCAAGCCGGGCGATAAAATAAAAATTGGGATTGATCAACTGCCTGAAGTTCTCAAGAAGAGTAAATTTTTTTCGATGAAGGATTTGGCTGTACTGGCTAATGTGGAGCGATTGCCCTACGAAGGTGCAGTTCCGGATCCCCTGAATGATGAATTACTTCAAGCGATGGCAAAGGAGAAATTGGATAGGGGAGATGCAGAGGGGGCGTGGAGAATTTTGATGGGATCAAAGTAATTCTAATTGATGGTCGGGATTTCAAATCCCGACCAGCCTTTTTTGGCGCAAGTGTTGCGAGATGAAATTTGCGCGGTGGCTCACTTGCGCCATGTTAATACTTAGCTCTCATCTCCTAAATATAAGAGTGGTTATTGATTTAAAAAATAGAATGATCGGCAGACCTAACAAAGCACAAGTGAGCCGCGCTCAAACCAAACACACGACACTTGCGCTAAGGGGGGGACGCTACGACCAGAGTGGGTTGTAAAAAGAACCCCTCACTAAATATTCAGTAGAGCCGTAGGCTCGGTTCATTTTGTAAGGATGGACTTCAGTCCATCCTATGCCGCCCACTTAAGATGATTAGAGCCGTAGGCTCGGCCCATCTATAT
>JAYUHI010000239.1:0-24747 GCA_043767095.1 Bacteroidota bacterium | reverse complement strand
TAAAAGTAAGAAGCGGGTTAGAAGAGCCGTGTGAGGTGAGAGTCTCAAGCACGGTTCTGTGAGGGGCTTGGGCTGAAATGCCCTTGCCTACTCGACCGTTCTGAAAACCCTCTCAAGGTTCGCTGTCAATATTGGTTATTTTTACCGGATCATTTTCAAAAAGCATGCAAGCTGTAATACTGGCCGGTGGACTGGGCACCCGGCTTCAAGATTTTGCCCCGAACATACCGAAGTCCATGTTGACTATTGGCGATATGCCGTTGCTGGAACATCAATTGCAGTTATTGAAGAATCATGGAATCACGGAAGTCTTTTTGATCGTGAATCATTTGAAGGAAAGTATTCAACATTATTTTGGTGATGGAACCCGGTTGGGTATTCAGATTTCGTATTACGAAGAGCAACAGCCGCTCGGAACAGTGGGAGGAATAAAAGCCATTGAGAATTTACTTACCGATGATTTTATTGTTCTCTATGGCGATGTGATGGTGGACATGGATATCAGCAGGTTGATTGATTTTCATCAACGAACTCAGAGTGATTGCACTCTGGTTATTCATCCTAATGACCATCCCTTCGACAGCGACTTGGTTGAGTTGGATCAAACCAATCGGATTACCGCATTTCATCCCAAGCCAAGAGATCATTCACGATTCTATCGTAACCTTGTGAATGCCGGGCTCTATGTGATGTCGAAAAAAGTATTAGCTCATTTGGAGAAAAATAGGAAGACCGATTTCGGCAAGAATGTTTTTCCGGTGATCGTCCACCAACTAAAAATGTTTGGCTACAATACTTCGGAATATTTGAAAGACATGGGCACACCCGAACGACTGGAACAAGTGAGGAGAGATTTCTCAAGCGGGAAAATCCGGCAACGGAATTTGAACCATAAACAAAAAGCCATTTTTCTTGACCGCGATGGCGTGATCAATATCGACACAGATTTGATAAAGACTCCTGATGAATTGAATGTATATCCATTTACGCCATCGGCCATTCACAAAATAAATGAATCCGGTTATCTCGCTATCGTTGTTACAAACCAATCGGTTGTGGCGAGGAACTTATGCACAGAAGCTGAATTGCGCATCATTCACAACAAACTTGACACCATTCTGGGTGCTGAGCATGCCAAACTGGACGCACTGTACTATTGCCCACACCATCCCGATGGCGGTTTCCCGGAAGAGAACCCAGCTTATAAAATTGATTGCCACTGCAGAAAACCCAAGCCAGGGATGTTGTTGGATGCTGCGCGGGATTTTAATTTAGACCTTTCCCAAAGCTGGTTCATTGGCGACAACGAGCGCGATGTAATGGCAGGTAAAGCAGCAGGGGTAAAAACGATTAGCGTGAAATCAGGCCGTTACATGAAGGACTCTACGGTTCAACCGGATTTTGTTTGCGACAACCTGTTGAGCGCAGTTGAGTTTATCATGGGGACAATAGAAGATTAGTTTGATTGTTTGTAAATTTGAGCCATACTAAATTTTGTTATTGATCCCCTTAAATAATTTTATGAACCCGCGAGCACTTAACGTTAAGGTTAAAAAGCCGCACACCCTCATCGTCAGTTTTGATAATGGTGAATTGAAGGAATTTAATTTATCGCCCTACCTGTCGTACCCCGTTTATGAGAAATTACAAGACGAAGTTTATTTCATGAAAGCTCATGTAAAAAGTGGAATTGTTGTTTGGGATGATGAAACTGATCTTGATCCTGATACGCTTTACCTTGAAAGCCAGACCTTGATACTTGCATAATATTTGTCAATCCACCACTTGATCATCACCCGCACTCCCTTTCGTGTTAGTTTTATCGGTGGCGGCTCCGACATGCCCGATTTTTATTCGAGACATCCGGGGGCAGTGCTCAGCACTACCATCAACAAATACATGTACATTTCATCGCACCGGTTTTTTGAGCCAGATCAAATCCGGGTGAAGTATTCCAAAACTGAAACGGTTAAGAATGTCAGAGAATTGCAGCACCCTATTCTCCGCGAAGTGTTCAGCCAGTTTGGAATTTCCGGAGGATTGGAAGTTAGTTCCATTGCCGATGTTCCTTCGGGCACAGGCCTGGGTTCGTCTTCTTCGTTTACTGTTGGGCTTTTGCATAATCTGAATGTCATCCAGAATAAAGTTGTCACAAAAGATTTATTGGCTCAGGAGGCCTGTCGCGTTGAGATTGATTTATTGAAGGAACCGATCGGTAAGCAAGATCAGTACGCTGCCGCTTTTGGCGGATTGAATGTTTTTCAGTTTAAGTCATCTGGAGAAGTTAATGTTGAACCGATGCACCAGCAGAAAGAAGTGATGGAGCAGTTGGAGAGAAACCTTCTCCTGTTTTACACAGGCGATCAGCGCAGAGCCTCCAATATTTTATCGGAGCAGAAAAAGAATATCAGCGATGATGCCCAATTTGAATCACTGAAGAAGATGGTAACATTGGTGAACGATGCGAGGCAGGCAATCCTTTCCAATCGTTTAGATGACTTTGGAAAAATTCTTCATGAAAACTGGCTCCTGAAGAAAGGTCTTGCCTCAGGTATTACAAATGACAGCATTGACCAGGCTTACGATGCCGCGCGGAATGCCGGGGCTATTGGGGGAAAACTTCTGGGTGCAGGTGGGGGAGGGTTCTTGTTGTTTTATTGTCCGGACAACTCTCAACCCAAAGTCATAGAAGCCTTGAAGGTGTTGCGTAAATTTGATTTTAAATTCGAACAGGAAGGCAGCAAACTAATCCACTACTCCGATGAATGACGCACAACAAACAATTCATAACTATCTGCATTTAATTAAAGACACGATTGATAAGCTTGATCAGTCGCAAATTGAAAACGCAATCGGTGCGTTCATGCGGGCTTATCAGCAGGGCTGTACCATTTACATTTTTGGCAATGGCGGCAGCGCAGCCACCGCTTCGCACGCAGCAGGAGATTTTCTTAAAGGCGCCTCGTTTGGATTAGAGAAACGGTTTAAGGTGATCAGCTTAGTGGATAACCTGCCAGCTTTAATGGCCATTGCCAACGATGTTTCTTACGATGACATTTTTGTTGAGCAGTTGAAAAACTTTATGATGCCAGGCGATTTGGTGATTGGCATCTCAGGCTCAGGCAATTCTAAAAACGTGGTGAAAGCAATGGAATACGCCAAGAGCAAAGGCGTTCAAACCATTGCTTTCTGTGGCTTTAAAGGAGGGGCCATCAGCAAGCTTGGCGACATCATCATTCACTCCGTTGCCTTGGACATGGAAGTTGCCGAAGACATTCACATGATGGTGTTTAATGTGATCAAGAAAGAAGTTATGCGCATACTGATGGATAAGAATCCTTCGATGGGGGGGGAGTATGATGAGAGGGTGATGTAAATAGCCTATCGTTGCATTGTTGCTAAATTCCCAGCGATAGTCCGGATTTGCAATCCGGACTTGAACAAAAATTCTCGGCTACTCATTCTTATTCGGAATTTTTTGTCTTAATTAGCAGTATAGTGAAGATAGCAATGCGAAACCTTAATTTTTCTGGAAGTTTTTCTAATAAACAGGCTAAAGTCATGGTTACTGTTGGGGTTTTTCAGTTTGAAGAAGCTGGCAATACCATAATTTACAGCCCTGCTTTTGACCTATCTGGATATGGTAAAAATCCGGTGGAAGCTAAGAATTCGTTTTGGGAAACCTTAGATGAATTCCTGGATTACTCCATAAAAAAGAAAACCTTTTTGAAAGAGTTAAACCGTTTGGGTTGGAAAATAAAACAATCGGATTTCAAGAATAGAAAAATCAAGGTTCCAGAATTAGCCGACTTAATAACGAGGAATGATTACCTGGCGGAAATCTTAAATGAAAAGCAGTTTACCAAATTTGATCAGAAGATTTCAGTCCCCGCATTTTGATCAATGTCTGCTCAACATATAAGCAACATATCACTCAGGGAATATTTGAGCTTTCTTGATCATATTGGATGTAAGTGCATAAGAACCAAAGGTGGCCATGTCCACTATTCAAGAAAGGATTTATCAAGACCAATTACCGTTCAAACGCACATTGATCCCGTTCCGGAATTTATTATCAAAAACCATCTTAGGATTTTGAATATGTCCAGAAAGGATTTTCTGGATAGATTTTATTTAATGTGAGGTAACCCTAATATGACAAAGGCCAGAAGAAAGTTAAGCCTAAACGAAATTACTAATTCTGCTATCCTTAGGAGTATCGAAGACTATGAAAAGAAAAAGCATAGACCCATTCTTTTAAGTTTGAAAGAACTTAAAGCCTTCTTAATACATGGCCAAAAATTGTAATCGTTTACTTGCTCGCCCCCAACTCCATTCCTTCTTTCTTCCTCAATACAAACACTGTGATGGCGTTCGCAATAAACCCTAGCCCGTAACCGGTTAACTGCAATACAGACGAGATTAGACTGAGCAGGCCAACAGCAATACTTTTATTCAGTACAGTCGATTGAAGGACTATCACAAACGTAAATACCCCCAGTATTTCGAGAACAACAGGGCCAACCAAAGGGAAAATGAAACTTCCTGAGAACGTAGCAATTAATAATAGTACAAACAAGGATGGAAAAAAGTGAATGACCTTCAGCTCCCTCCTATGCTTTTGAAAAATATTGACCCGTGCTGCCCCAAACCTGAAAACCTGCCGGAAAAAACTTTTAAAAGTTGACCTGCGCTTGTGATAGACAAACGCATCAGGGTTGAGTTTAACAACATATCCTGCTTTAATAATCCGAATGCTGAGTTCAATATCTTCTCCACAAGTCATCTGAGAATATCCGTTTACTGATTCAAAAACTGGCTTACGAATCCCCATATTAAACCCACGCGGATGGAATTGATGCAAGTGCTGATTCCCGCCCCTGATTCCGCCTGTGGTGAGAAATGAAGTCATCGCATAACTGATGGCTTTCTGTGTGTCCGTAAACGACTCATGTGCTTTGTCGGGTCCTCCAAAACAATCGGCATTGGTTTTTTGAAGGAAGGTGTCAACGTAAAGTAAATAATCTTCAGGAAGAAGAACATCTGAATCCAAAAATATCAGGTAATCACCCTGGGCTACCTTCGCTCCTAAATTTCTAGAAGGACTGATGGCTAATTTAGGTTTATGCTCATGCCTCATCGGCAGCGATCTTTCATAAACCTGAATAACAGGCTTAAGAATTTCTGTTGGGCTTCCATCCACGAGTATGATTTCGAACTTCGAATCCCCTACGGTTTTCAATTTCGTGAAGCTGTCCAACAGTTCGTGAACCTCATCGGGTCGATTGAAACAGGGGATTATAAAGGAGTAAAACAATTTCGATGCGTTAAGATTGAATTATATTGTGCGCAATTTAACACAACCAGAAATTTTTAAATGAAAAGCTGCTTGTTTGTTCACGATAAATATCAATCGGAGAGTCACCCCTCTCCTTTTGGAGAGGGGAAGGGGGTGAGGTTATGAAAAAATTTGCCTCCTTTATTAAGAGTTTCATCCTCTTTCTCCGTCCTGGCGTTTGGGCAGGTTTTCTTTCCCATCCGCTGCAATGGGCATCAAACGTAATTCGTTTGTCTAAATGGATTTCAAAACATCCCGTAAAAGGAATGAATGACTTCTATTCGCCTTTTCGCGATTACAGCAAGCGTTACCAGCTTTATCAGCATTTGACGGATTCTGAAACCCTCGGCACAACTGCCATTGATTTTGTTGAGTTTGGAGTAAGCAAGGGTCTTTCATTTAAATGGTGGGTTAATCATAACACCAATCCGGATTCAAAGTTCTATGGTTTCGATACGTTTGAAGGCCTTCCGGAAAAATGGGGCCAGTTTGAAAAAGGTTCCATGACTGCGGCCATTCCCCAGGTGGATGATTCACGCCATGAATTTATTAAGGGACTGTTTCAGGAAACGCTTCCCGGATTTCTATCCAGCGGCAAGCTTCAAAATCCAAAATTGAAAATTATTCATCTCGATGCTGATCTATTTTCGTCCACCTTATTTGCACTAACCTCGCTCCATCCATTCTTAAAAAAAAATAACATCCTGATCTTTGATGAATTCAACGTGCCCACGCACGAGTTCAAAGCCTTTATGGATTATGTGGATTCTTACTACGTGAAATATGAAGTGCTGGCGGCTGTGAATAATTATTTTCAGGTGGCGATTCGAATAATCTAACGCCCGGCCATTAGCCCATACCTGCCGGGCAGGGATGAGGTCTATCTTAGCAATCGCCTTGTTCCCCAATAACGGATTTTCCAGTATTCTTCTGAAAGGCTTGACTCAATGACGCCTTTCTTCGTGGTGGCGTTTATGAAAACTATATCCCCATTCTTCACTTTGGTTACAAGACCCACATGAGTGACCTCTTTTGATCTTTTATCTTTTGTAAAGAAAATTAAATCGCCAGGTTCTACTTCGTCCTTGCTCACCTTCCTTCCAAGAAGGGCCTGCGCATCTGCCGTACGAGGTAGCGGTATGTTAACTGCTTTAAATGATTGACAGGTTAATCCTGAGCAATCAATTCCGTTTCGTGAAGTGCCGCCCCACTTATAGGGAGTTCCGGCATAGGTGCGGGCTTCATTGATAACTTTCGTTACCGGGTCTTCGCTCTTCGTTTTCCTGACAGGCGAACAGGAAATGAGGAGGGTAATGCAGATTAAAAAATTGACAAGCCTGAAAGCTGTCATTTGCATACCTTTGGGGTCAAGTTTAAAAAGTAAAACAAAGATAATGGAAATGGCTGTTAGTAAGGAAACAAATGTTTTGGGAGAGACCGTCATCAATCAATTTGCTTCTGTTGTAGGGATGGATAACGTGCTGCTTTCGGAAGAGCAACGCACTGAATATGGCAGCGACAAAACAGAAGATTACTTTTTTCTTCCGGATGTGGTGGTGAAACCAGGCAATGCCCAGGAGATCAGTTCGATTCTAAAAATTTGCAATCAGAATAAAATTCCAGTCACTCCTCGCGGAGCCGGAACGGGCCTGGCCGGGTCGGCATTGCCGGTTAAAAAAGGAGTGGTGTTATCGATGGAGCGGTTCAATAAAATTCTACACATTGATGAATTGAACCTGCAGGCAACCGTTGAGCCTGGCGTGATCACCGAAGTATTTCAAAATGCAGTTAAAGCAAAGGGATTATTCTATCCACCTGATCCGGCCAGTAGTGGTTCGTGTTTTCTGGGTGGAAACCTGGCGCAAAATTCGGGCGGACCAAAAGCCGTGAAGTATGGCGTTACACGCGATTATGTTTTGAACATGGAAGTAGTTCTTCCAACAGGGGAAATAATTTGGACCGCTGCCAATGTGCTGAAAAATTCTACCGGCTACAACCTCACTCAACTCATGTGCGGCAGCGAAGGAACGTTGGGCATCATTACCAAGATTGTCTTCAAGCTCCGGGGTTTACCAGCCAAGAATGTCTTGATGATGATTCCGTTTTCAACCAATGAAAAAGCCTGCGAAGCCATTGCCGCTATTTTTATGGCTGGCATTCAACCATCGGGCGTTGAGTTTTTTGAACGTGAAGCAGCAACCAAAACTATTGAGTACTGCACGAAAGTTTTGAACAGTCCGGTTACCACGCCTTTACCTGAAGGCTTTGGTGCTTTTTTGCTTTGCGAATTGGACGGCAATGATGAAGAAGTATTGATGCGCGATGCCGAACGGGTGATGGGTGTTGTGGAAAAATTTGAATCGGGAGAAATTCTTTTTGCAGAGAGCGCTTCGCAAAAGGATGAGCTATGGAAAATAAGGAAAAATATTTCTCCAGCTGTGAATTGGTACACCCTCACCAAATCCGATGATGTGGTGGTGCCGAGAGCTAACCTTCCCAAACTAATTTCAGGAATAAAAGAAATAGGCAAAAAATATAATTTCAACACCGTTTGCTTCGGTCATCTGGGTGATGGGAACCTGCATGTGAATATTTTAAAAGAAGACATCAGCGATGCCGACTGGGAAAACGTAATCCCCGAAGGGATAGGAGAGATTTTCAAACTCACCATCAGTCTGGGCGGTACCCTTTCGGGTGAGCATGGCATTGGGATAGCGAAAAAGCCTTACATGCACCTGGCGATGGGAGAAATGAATTTGCAACTGATGCGTGGGATAAAAAAAGTCTTCGACCCGAACGGTATCTTGAATCCTGGAAAAATTTTTTAAATGGTAAAACATCTTGGCTACGCTTTAATCGGTGGAGTGCTGTTTCTGGGGGCAACCCTGCTCACCTTAAAGTTCTCGGATTCCGGAGTTCAGGACAAAAGAATTTTCAGCGCCCTCTCGGAAAGCGAGGTGATTCAATCCATTGTGAAAGCTTCCGTCTGGATTGGCGCCCTGGCCGGTGGTATCACCAGTATTGCTTTGCGAAAGAGCGAGAACAGGAAAACCTACGTTTGGATCGTGCTGATATTCATTTTGATTTTTACAGAGTTTGTTATTTCGACTATTTATTGATGTGCTTGTCAAATGTTTAACAATTGATTGATGAAAGGGACGCGAAAAAAAGATATAAAGAAGAAGGGCAATAATTCCGCAGTAAAATGGTTGATAGCCATATCTAAAATCGGAGGAATCAAAATCAAAAACCCAATGGTTTGGCAAAAGGCTGTTAGAAAGGACAGATCGTTATGAATGGTCTGTTCAATTTTTCCAATTTCCAATTTCCAACCTCTTGCTTATATTTTTCTATTTTCTATTTTCTATTTTCTGATTTCCAAAAATGTGCGGAATAACCGGAATCATAGCCTTCAACTTAGTTGGCAAAGTGAATATGATTCACACCACCAGTGCCACCATAGCTTTAAAAAAACGTGGCCCCGATTTCCAGGATATCTACCTTGACAGTAATGTTGGATTAGGCCATCGAAGGCTATCCATCATTGATACCAGCACTATCGCCAATCAACCCATGTGGGATGAATCCAAACGCTTCTGCATTATTTTTAATGGTGAGATTTTTAATTTCAGAGAACTCAAAGAGGAGTTAAGATCAAAGGGAGTCACTTTTTTTTCTGAATCTGACACCGAAGTTCTGCTCAAACTTTATATCCGGGAAAAAGAAAATTGCCTGAACCAGTTGAATGGCTTTTTTGCTTTCTGTATTTACGATAAACAAGAACAAAGTTTCTTCCTCGCCCGCGACCGGTATGGCGTGAAGCCTTTGCTTTACCTGCACGATGAAGACAAGTTTCTGTTTGCTTCAGAGATGAAATCTATCGTGACCTATGGGATAGAGAAAGCCCTGGATTCGGAATCGCTCTACACCTACCTCCAGCTAAACTACATTCCCGCGCCTGATACAATTTTCAAAAGTGTCAAGAAACTGATGCCCGGGCATTTTATAAAAGTTACTAAAGGGCAATTTTCTATTTCACGATTCTATTCCATCCCTATTGGAAAAGGTGTCCGGCACCTAACCTATAATGATGCTAAATCCACTTTTAAAAAATTGTTGGAAGATGCAGTTGAAAGAAGATTGATCTCCGATGTTCCGCTTGGAGCATTTCTAAGTGGCGGTATTGACTCATCGGTCATCACCGCAATTGCCAGTAAACTAAAACCAGACCTTCATACTTTTTCCATTGGCTTTAAGGATGAAAAGTTTTTTGATGAAACGGATTACGCCCGGCTGGTTTCAAAAAAGTTTAATACCACTCATACGGTTTTCTCCCTCACCAATGATGATCTGTATGCTCATGTGAATTCTATTTTGGATTACATCGATGAGCCCTTTGCTGATTCTTCGGCCATCAATGTTTATATCTTAAGCAAGGAAACACGCAAACATGCCACCGTTGCCCTTTCGGGCGATGGTGCAGATGAATTGATGGGCGGGTATAACAAGCACACTGCTTTTTTGCGATCACTAAATCCAGGATTGAAAGAAAAAACAGTTGCTGCTTTGTTGCCGATGTTAAAGATGTTTCCGCAGTCGCGCAATAATGCATTCGCCAATAAAGTGAGGCAGGCTGTGCGGTTTGGTGAAGGAATAAAGTTGAATGCGGCCGATCGATACTGGCAATGGGCTTCTCTTTCTAATGAAAGTCAAGCGTTAGCACTGCTGAGTAAAAATTCGCGTGAACAATTAAATCAAGATAGATTTTCTCATAGTAGGCTTGAAGTGCTTCGCCATCTTGGAAAAGATGCAGGAATGAATGAGGTTCTCCTTACCGACATGCAACTGGTGCTTCCCAACGACATGCTCACCAAAGTTGACCTCATGAGTATGGCCAATGGCCTGGAAGTGCGCACTCCGTTTCTTGATTTTGAATTGGTGAATTTTGTTTTCTCTCTTCCAGCCGATTTCAAAATCAATACCTCAATCCGGAAAAGAATTTTGCAAGACTCTTTCCGGGACATGCTTCCTGCTGAGTTGTACAACCGCCCCAAGAAAGGCTTTGAAGTGCCGATGCTGAAATGGCTGAGACGTGAAATGAAATCATTAATTCAGGATGACTTGCTTTCCGAAAAGACAATTACCGAGCAGGGAATTTTTGATTACCCGGATGTAAAAAAACTGAAGCAGAAATTATTTTCTTCCAACCCTGGAGATGTTCATGCCCGAATTTGGGGGCTTGTGGTGTTTCAATGGTGGTGGAGGAAGGCAGTAGGCAATCGGCAGTAGGCAATCGGCAGTAGGCAATCGGCAAGGGTTTCAATATCAGTTGCCTATTGCCTACTTTTCGCTTTGCCTACTTTTCATTTTCCTACTTCGCATTCGAAACAGACCTCGGAATCGGAATAATCTCCGTTTGCCTTCCATCGATATACCTAAATCCCGACTCATCGTAATAACTATCTTCTTCCAATTGAATCCGGATTTCCTTATTCCATTCAATCACATAAACAGCCGCGTAGAGTTCGATCGAGTAGGCGGTTTTGTAATGAATAGGATAATCGCCAGAGCCGGGCACACCATTCTGCATGTCCCACATGCCGATGGTAGTGCCGCTGCCATGACCGTGATAGCCAATCGGGTGAGTGTAGATAGATGGCGTGATGCCCTGATCAATCGCCTGCTTGCGCGATTCAGATAAAATGGTGTTGCCCGTTTTTCCTGCTTTAATATTGTTGGTGAGGATGTCTTGCAATCTGTTACCTCGTTTAAAAGCATTAGTTAAATAGTCGGGAACATCTTTTTCTCCTGCTTTCAAAACATAAGCATGTTGCTGGGTATCGGTGTTGAGCCTCAAATAAGTAATTCCAAAATCAACGTGAAGTAAATCGCCCGGAAGGATTATCAACGGCTGAGGAAGTTTACTGATTTCATCTTCACTGATCGCACGCTGAATGGAAACAGATGGATGAAACCAGGTATCCAGTTTCAATTCTTTAATTCTTTCGCGATACCACCAAGCAACATCGTCAGTCGTGGTGACACCCGGCTGGATGACTTTATCCGAAAATCCTTCGGCAATAATGTGGTGCGCTATCCGGCAAATCTGTGGATACAAAATCATTTCCTTGTCTGATCGTGTTTCCAGCCAGGCTACTGACAGTTTCTCGGCTGGTGTTATGTGATTGTATAGGCGTTTGGGGAGCGCGTCCATCAATCGTTCGTAGTCATTGAAGGTTAGCCCATCGGCATGCCCGTAGGTCAGTGCTTTGTTGATCCCGATTTTTTTTGGATTTCGTTCTTCAATCAGTTTGGCCAGTTGCGCCCATTGGTCCGGAGTTGTTTCGGGGTTCCAGGATTTTCGAAAGACTTTGCCAACATCATACCGTGCAACGGCCAGATATTCCAGTCCCTTCTCCTGACCACGATCAAAAATCAAAAGCATAGTTGTTCTGCGCGCAGCCAGCCACGTTGCTGGCAGCATGGTTTTCAGGACAGGGTCTTCATTGTTTTCACGCGAGATGAGCACCCACATGTCAATGCCTTCTCTTCGCATCAATGAAGGAAGAACATTTTTTAGTCGGTCATCCAGAATTTCATCAATTACTTTGGCTTGATCGCGTTGAGAAAGGATGAGGGGTTGAGAGAAACAGGGCAGAGTGGTTAATAACAGGAGGTAAAGGACTTTGCTCATGAAAAGGGAAAGTTATAGGTTTTTATTTATTTGATTTATGAGTGCAATTTAATTATACACCGTTCGCCTTTTAGCAGTGAATCTGCATTGGCTATTTCCAAAGTAGATTTGGCATCATCCATAGCATCGCGCACCTTGGCTTTTATTTCTTTCATGCGCATGGATTCAATGAAACGTTTTACTTCTTCATCGTTTTCCAAAATCAAGGCGGGCACCTTCATGGGTTTGTTGTCATCGCCCTTGGCTACCATGGTGAAAAAAGATGAGTTGGTATGTTTCACCAAACCTGTTTTGACATTAACAGATTCCACCCGCATGCCCACCACTAAACTCGACCGGCCAACATAATTAACCGAGGCCTTCATCGACACCAGTTCACCCACTTCAACGGGCTGAAGAAACTCAACTTTATCCACCGAAACTGTAACACAATATGTTCCGGCATGCCGGCTCGCGCAAGCATAGGCTACTTTGTCCATCAGCGAAAGCAAAATGCCTCCATGAATTTTTCCACCAAAGTTGGCGTAGGAGGGAATCATGAGTTCGGTGATGGTGGTTTGGGAAAAACTTACGGGGCGGGATTCGGGGAGGGAAGTCATGGTTTAGGAATTTAGTTTGTAAAAATGCTCTTTTTTCAGTTGTGGCAATAAATATTTTGTAAACTTGTAGAATGAATTATGCGGAAATCATAACGAATTATTTTCGGAACAGGCCCGTGAAGAAGGTGTATTTGTTTGGTTCGTATGCAGAAAACAGGCAAACGGATTCAAGTGATATCGATCTGGTGGTTGATGTTGATTATGCTGAGCAGAATGTAAGTTTGCTTGACTTTATTGGATGGAAGTTGGACCTCGAAAAATTAGTTGGAAAAAAAATTGATTTAGTTTCCGATGACGGCCTGTCAAAATATATCCGCCCTTTTGTAGATAAGGCCAAAGTGCTTCTGTATGAAAAACCCGACAGGAGATAAGCAAAGGCTGCTGCACATTCGCGACTCCATCAATAACATTCTGGCCTTCACGAAGGAAATTGATGAAACCGATTACATGTCCAACATATTGGTGCAATCGGCTGTGGAGAGGCAACTGGAAATTGTTGGAGAGGCAGTTGCTTCCATTTCGGACGAATTGAAGGGAATGCATCCTAACATAGAGTGGTATAAAATAAAAGCATTCCGCAATGTAATTGCACATGAATACTTTGGGATTTCACAGAAACAGGTTTGGAATGTTATTGTCAATGATATTCAACCATTAAAAATCGCTATAGACGAAATATTGTGGTCGTTAGGATAAGTTTATTCTCTCCCGATCTGATTCAAAACTGGGCGATTTGCATACCAATAACTGCCCCTCAATAATTACCTTTGCCCCATGATCACCCGCGACACGATTGAAGAGGTTAGGAGCCGCATGGATATTGTGGACGTGGTGAGCGATTTTGTTTCCCTCAAAAAATCAGGGACTAGTTACAAGGCCCTGAGTCCGTTTACCACGGAGAAGACTCCATCGTTTTTTGTTGTTCCTGCCAAAGGCATCTTTAAAGATTTCAGCAGTGGTAAGGGGGGGGATTGTTTTACGTTCGTGATGGAGCATGAAGGCCTTTCATACCCGGAGGCCATTCGTTACCTCGCCAAAAAGTATGGCATTGAAATCAAAGAAGACCAGGCAGCCAGGCAGGACGAGGACAAAATCAGCGACCGCGAAGCGCTCTTTATCATCATGGCTTTCGCGAAGGATTATTTCAAGAGGCTTTTGTTTGAGCATGACGAAGGTAAAGGCATTGGCCTTAGCTATTTCCACGAACGAGGCTTCAATAATCGTACGCTCGAACAATTTGAGTTAGGTTTTGCCCTTGAGATTTGGGATGGCCTGTATCATGAGGCGTTGAAAAATGGTTTCAGCGAAGATGTTTTAGAGAAGGCCGGACTGATAATAAAGAAAGACAACAAAACCTACGACCGCTTTCGCGGAAGGGTGATTTTCCCGGTCCATAATTTATCGGGAAAAGTGGTGGCGTTTGGCGCGCGCATTCTGTCCAAAGAAAAGCAAGTCAATCAGCCCAAGTACATCAACTCGCCCGAAACGGAAATTTATCACAAGAGCAATGTGTTGTTCGGGCTTTACCAGGCCAAGAACGCCATACGTCAGGCTGATAAATGTTTTTTAGTTGAAGGTTACACCGATGTTATCTCCATGCACCAGGCCGGTGTTGAGAATGTAGTGGCTTCATCAGGCACTGCGTTAACCGAAGAGCAGATCAAACTGATCAAGCGCTTCACGGATAATATCACCGTTCTCTTTGATGGTGATTCTGCTGGAATAAAAGCAGCGCTGCGCGGCATTGACATGATTTTGAAAGGGGACCTTAACGTTCGGGTTGTTTTACTTCCCGATGGCCATGACCCCGACAGTTATTCGCGCCAGAAAAGTTCATCGGAATTTCTCGATTATTTAAGCAAGGAATCGAAAGACTTTATTTCATTCAAGGCGGGGTTGTATGCCCAGGAGGCGGCAAGTGATCCGATAAGGAAAGCAGAATCGATCAGGGAAATCATCAGCAGCATTGCTGTGATCCCCGATCCTATCAAACGGTCTGTCTATGTTCAGGAAACGGCCAACCTGTTGCAAGTATCAGAGTCGGTTTTATTGAGTGAGTTAAATAAACTACTGATCAAAGAGCGAAGGGATAAGGAGAAAGATTTTCAGCAAGCCAGAACGGAACCGATTTCTCCAGAGGCCATTGAAGATTTGTACACGAAGCCTACACTCGATCAGCAAAGTGTTATTCATTACCAGGAAAAAGAAACCATCCGCTTGCTGTTAAATTTTTCGGAGAGTAAAATTGAAGATCATCCGGTTAGCGATTTTTTAATTCATGAATTGGAAGATGTTGAATTTACCAATCCCGTTTACAAGGAAATCTACGATACGTTTAAAACCAAAGGAAAGCGAGGCGTTACTATTGACAGTGAATATTTCCTGACCAATAGCAATAGTGAAATTAAAAAGACGGTAACTGAGTTGATCACGTCCCGCTACAGCACCAGCACCCATTGGAATGACAAGTATCATATTTATATTCCCAAAGAAGATGAAATCATCAGCGACCTTGCGTTGACCAACGTGATCCGGTTAAAATTCAGGGTGGTTCAAAAAATGATGGAAGACAATTTGAAACAAGTGAAAGTGGCGGAACAAAAAGATGATTGGGATTTGTTAGAAAAGCACCTGACCGTGCAGCAGGATTTGAAAGAAGCAGAGAAACAACTGGCAGGAAAACTGGGAATAGTTGTGGCGAAGTAATGTGATGGGAGGTTGACTAAAATGTGGGATCAGGTATCCGCCTGAGCTTGTCGAAGGCTAATGTAAAACCAGAAAGAGGTTTCGACAAGCTCAACCTGACAAACACCTTTCTAGGCATTAACCCAAAAAGTGTTTTCAAACCGTCATGCAGGATAGATATAAAATTGTGTTGTTTATTTGAAATAAATTCGAAATATGGACAAAATCAAACTCGATAAAATAGACCAGGCCATTGAAGAAATAAAAAACGGGCGCGTAATTATAGTGGTCGATGATGAAGACCGCGAGAATGAGGGCGACTTCATCTGTGCGGCAGAGTGTATTACGCCTGAGATTGTGAACTTTATGAGCAAAGAGGGCCGGGGCCTTCTGTGCGTGCCGTTAACGGAGAGCCGTTGTGATGAATTGGATCTTGAGATGATGGTAGGCAAAAACACCTCAATTTTTGAAACCCCGTTCACCGTTTCGGTGGACTTGATCGGGCATGGATGCACAACAGGCATCAGCGCGCATGATCGTTTTAAAACAATCAAAGCACTGGTTGATCCCGAAACAAAAAAAGAAGAATTGGGCAAACCCGGTCATATCTTTCCGCTCAAGGCAAAAAAGGAAGGTGTCTTACGAAGAGCAGGTCACACAGAAGCTTCAATTGATTTTGCCAGGCTTGCCGGTTTTCGGCCGGCCGGTGTGCTGATCGAAATTCTCAATGAAGATGGCACGATGGCACGGTTACCTCAGTTGCGCGAGGTGGCCGATAAGTTTTCGTTAAAGCTGGTTACCATCAAAGACCTCATTGCTTATCGCATGAAGCAGGAGAGTCTGATCAGGAAACATGTTACGGTTAACCTGCCTACTCTAATTGGTGATTTTACTTTGACGGCCTATGAACAAATTGATACCAGCGAAATCCATATGGCTTTAGTTAAAGGTTCGTGGCAGCCCAATGAGCCTGTCTTAGTGCGGGTTCATTCGTCTTGTGTAACGGGCGATATTTTTGGTTCTTGCCGCTGCGACTGCGGCCCCCAACTGCATCACGCTATGAGCATGGTGGAGAAAGCCGGGAAGGGTGTTGTATTGTACATGAAGCAGGAAGGGAGAGGGATTGGTTTGCTGAACAAATTGAAAGCGTACAAACTGCAGGAGGAAGGCCTTGATACTGTGGAGGCTAATCTCCGGTTGGGCTTTGATATGGACAGCCGCGATTATGGCATTGGCGCGCAAATTCTGCACGACCTGGGTGTTTCTAAAATCAAGTTGATTACCAACAACCCAAAGAAACGCGTGGGATTGATGGGTTACGGCCTTGAAATTGTTGAGAATGTTGCCATTGAGATATTACCAAACTCGCACAACGAAAAATATTTAGAGACCAAGCGCGATAAGCTTGGCCATACTATTTTAAAAAATAAATCAAAGTGATTTTGCCTGGTCAGCATCTCGTTTCTACTCATCACGAAGCCTCAAAATCCACACAAGGCTGGAAGGTTAGATTGATAATTCTCAGACCTCAAATTGCTGTTTTACTGTTAGCGTTTATTTTTTTTTCATCCCTCACAGCCTCAGGCCAGCGATGGCCATTTGAATATTGGCATGATGGAAAGCTGGTGTTGGAGACGGGTGACACGTTAAAAGGAAAAATAAAATACGACATCAATACCGACATCATTCAGCTCGATCAAAAGGGAACACTTCAGAGTTTTACAGGTCGCAAGATTATTTTTTATGAAATTTATGATGCCACCTCCGGTCGTTACCGGCAATTTTATTCAATTCCGTTTTCGCCATCGGGTGGATACAAATCGCCTACGTTTTTTGAATTGCTGGCCGAGGGCAAAATTACTTTGTTGGTTAGGGAAGCGCTGGAGTATAAAAATTACACTACGGGATATTATGGTTACGGCTCGGTTTCCCGGTTGGTGTTGGTCAATAAATATTTCATCATGGATGATAAAGGCAGGGTTGAAGCATTCACCGGGACTAAAAAAGATTTGATGGAATTAATGAATAAAAGGGAAGATGAAGTAAAAAAATTTATTAAAGTCAACAAGCTCAACCTGGATCATAAGTATGACCAGGCCCGGGTTTTTGAATATTACAACTCGTTATTTAAATAGATGTCAAGTCTTAAATCTCAAATCTTAAATCTTAAATCTTAAATCCCCAATCCCCAATCCCCAATCCCTAACTCAAACCTGAAATGTCTAAACCATTAATATTAGTCACCAACGATGACGGCATAACAGCCAAAGGAATCCGCACACTGGTAGAAGTTATGAAAGAGTTGGGCGAGGTGTGGATAGTGGCCCCTGATAGTCCGCAATCCGGAATGGGGCATGCCATTACCGTGGGTGATACCCTCAGGCTGAAAGAATCTTTTCTGTTTGAAGGTGTGAAAGCATTTGAATGTTCGGGTACGCCAGCCGATTGTGTGAAGATTGCCCGGCAGTTTGTTTTGAAAGATCATCGCCAGCCCGATGTGGTGGTGAGCGGCATCAACCACGGCAGCAACACCTCCATCAGTGTGCTTTACTCCGGCACCATGTCGGCAGCCATTGAAGCCGCTATTGAAGGCACACCGGCCATCGGCTTTTCACTTTGCGATTATTCTTCCCATGCCGATTTTTCCCACACGGTAGAATACGTCAGAAAGATTACCAGGCAAGTGCTGAAGCATGAACTTCCGCGAGGGGTTGCACTGAACATTAACTTTCCTCCCAAACGAAATGAGAATATCAAAGGCATACGCATCTGCCGGCAGGCTAACGCAAAATGGGTGGAGGAGTTTGATCAGCGCTTCGACCCCAACGGGCGCCCCTATTTTTGGATGGCCGGAAATTTTGTGAATTTCGACAAGGGAGATGATAACGATGAATGGGCGATTGCCAACAATTTTGTGTCGGTGGTTCCTTGCCAATTTGATTTAACGGCTCATCATGCCATACCCATTCTTAATGAATGGGAGATACTCAGTTAAATTTCATTGGAATTCCACAGGCAGGATACACCTCGTAGCCATTTCAAGTCGTAAATTAGCTCGGAGAATTTCTCATGCAACGGTTTTACTTTTTGCTTTTACTGTGTT
The DNA here is from genome assembly GCA_043767095.1 of Bacteroidota bacterium. Lineage (GTDB taxonomy): Bacteria > Bacteroidota > Bacteroidia > Cytophagales > Cyclobacteriaceae > ELB16-189. Next base: position 6,328 of record JAYUHI010000239.1, on the reverse strand, counting down.
GGACATTTGTTTTTCCATCGGTGGGATGGTCGCAGGGCATCTCCATTACTGGTCGCATTGTCGATTCTGAAACCCTGGAGCCATTGCCATATGCCCACGTGTTTATTGATCAAACCACTATTGGAGCCGCGAGTGATATAAATGGGGAGTATATAATTGAGCATGTACTCAATGGCGATTACAAACTTGTGTTTTCTTATGTGGGTTATGAACTTTATTTCAAATCTGTTTCTGTTAATGGAAGCAATTTGCGTGTTTCGGCCCGCCTCATTCCCCAAAAAGAAATGCTGCTGGCCGTAGAAGTAAAAGGTTCAAAAGACAAAGAGTGGGAAGGTCAGTTGAAACAGTTCACCAAAGTATTTTTTGGTGAGAACAGTTTAGCCAGAGATTGCAAAATTTTGAACCCCTGGGTGCTTGAATTTACCTACGATAAATTTGATAAAATATTCAGGGCTACGGCTTCTGCCCCGTTGCAAATTGAAAACAAAGCCATGGGATACAATATTGAGTGCACGCTTCAGGGATTTAACTTTGATAAGAAAGGTTACAAAATAAGGGGACTGTATAAATTCGAAGAGATCAATACATTAGATGCTAAAGAAGCCAGCAAATGGACACGCAACCGGATGCAGGCCTACCAGGGGTCGCTCCGGTTTCTTTTCAAATCCATTGTCGACCATCACGAAGCTCAAAATGGCTTTCACATTTACGCAGACAAGCGGCCCGGTGCCTACTCACTCAATTCTGGTTTCTTTGCCAATGAGTGGGGTAAAAATGTTTTTGATATTGACATGAAGAATTACATTATACCGGCAGGCAGGCCAGGTTTTTATAAAATTACATTAGAAGACCGTTTGGAAATCCATCACACTACTGCTTTCGCTAATACTAAAACATACCGCGATATCTCTCATCCCGTCAGTTGGGTTGAAAGCGAGAAAGGATATGCCCTGGTATCAGAAGATGGACATGTGATAAACAATACGCATCTTGTTACATCGGGGGAACTGAACAACAACCGTATTGCCGCTATGCTGCCCATGAATTATTCGCCAGGCAAAATGGTGGTAGTAAACTATATCACCAAAAGAAAAATGGCCAAGCGCCTGCAGGAGCGTGTATATGTTCATACCGACAAAGGCTTCTATTACCCAGGTGAAAAAATCTGGCTGAAAGCCTATGCTAATTATGCAAACCAATCGTTGCGCGACTCCTTAAGCGGAGTTTTATATGTGGATATTATTAACCCCGCAAAGGAAATTGTTCAATCAAAATTGTTGAATATAAATGGCGCGATTGGGTGGGGCGACCTCACCTTGCCCGATGATTGGCTGCCCGGAATCTATAACCTCAGGGCTTACACCAGTTGGATGAAGAACTATGGCCAGGAAGTTTTCCTTCATTCCCCATTCGCTTTGGTGGGTAAAAATCAAAAACTAGAGTCTAAAATAATTCCTGAGGATGAAGGTGATTTCAATTTCGTTTCTGGTAAAAAAGATTTTTCTCCAATGGAAAAAATCGATTTGGGAATTTTAATCGATTCTTCAAATTATGACTTTACAGCGAATTGTTCTTTGTCCGTTTCGCCCGCAGAGCAGGCTGTCTTCCCATCTGCTCCCGATATCAAGCAAGTACTTTTTTTCCCTGATGATATGCCCCAGGGTACATTAGCCGATTTCATTTTTCCGTTAGAATACGGGTTTGGCATTCAAGGCCGTTTATTCCGGCCTAAGAAAAAGGTTACAGCCGGGCAGATGTCGGTGATACGCGGAAAACTGGACAGCCTGTATAGTTTCAAAACTAACACCAAAGGTTTATTTAAAATTGAAGACCTCGGCTTCTATGACACCACGCGCTTTTCATTTCAGGCAAAGGATAAAAGGGGAAGGATTTTTGGGCAGACCGAATTGTTTCCGCGCAAGCTGCCCCCTGTTAATATTCCCGTAGATAAAAAAATGGAGGATGTAATCGACACGATCATACTCACCGCTCCGGTTTTTGCCAGGAAAATTCAAACAGCGGATATCTTGCCACGTGATGATGCCCCTTCCAAATTGTTTGAGAACAGCAGCCATTCCAATTTTGATTTTGCGATTACGGGCGAAGAGTTAATGGCATCGGCCGGTAATCAAGATATTGTTAATGCCCTTCAGGGGAGGATTCCCGGATTTCAGGTTAACCCATCCACTGGAAAGGTATCGTTTCGCAGCGGTGGCCGAACATCGGATTCTGAACCCCTCTTTGTTGTGGATGGAATCCCCATTTATACAAGTTCTAGCACACAAGTCATTCAACAGCAAGCTCAGCCGTCACAGGAATCTACGAGAAATGAAAATACAAACGCTTCACCGGAGGCCATCGCTAGTGCAATCACCCAGCAAGCACCTCCTGTTCAAAATCAGAACTTCAACCAGGTAGCTTCATCTTCATCGGTTGCCAATTTGCTCGGTCATATTATGGTTGAAAATGTGAGCCGGGTGGAAGTAATGTCGAGGATGGATCCTCGCTATGGTTCGATAGGTGCTAATGGGGTGATCTCCATATTCACCAGAAAAGCGCAGGGTAAAAGCAAGCAGGTTAAAACCTTTGATGTTTTTGTTGTTGATGGGTTCCTCAAACCCAATTCGTTTTCCCCACCCGACTCCAGTCAATTTGTTTTTAGTGAACATTACATCCCAACACTACTTTGGAATCCCAGTCTTTCCATCTCGGCAAAGACAGAAACCGAAGTATCTTTTCAAGCACCGGTAGCGCCAGGGAATTATACGATCGTGATAAACGGCATCAGCGATGCAGGAAATCCTTTATCAGGAGCGTTTAATTTTCAGGTAATAGAGGATTCCAGCAGGAATTCAGGAATTAAACAGAAAGGGGATCGTTGAGAAATCCTGTTATACGAATTGATTGACAATTATATTCTGGGTTAAAGTGTTGGATAAAATTAACCCAACCAAAACTCTCGCGGCATCCACGTTCATTTTCTAAAGGATATAAACGTGAAGGCAACCCCCTTTTTGAAATTGACTACGCCCTCCGGAAGTTCGAGGAAGCCATCAACATCTTTCAGGTTTACAAAATCGCCAGAGCCACCACCGGGAATGGTCGTTGCAAAAAGATGTCCGTTTTCATTTCTTACTTTCACTTGCAGAAAATAAGTGAGCGGCAAGTTGAAAGTAACATCAGCATTAAGAATAGCCTTTACAGGCGATGGGTTTGCCCCCCAACTTTTCAATAGCCACGGCTCGATATACTGATAGAAACAGAGAAAGGTTGAAACGGGATTTCCCGGCAGGGCAAAGACGACTTGGTTTTTCCCCGTGCCAAACCACATGGGTTTTCCCGGCCTTTGCTTCACCTGGTGAAAATGTTTTTGAATGCCGAAGGATTCCAGCATGGCAGGGATCAAATCAAATTTCCCTTTCGATACACCGCCTGATAATATGATCAGATCATGGTTTGACAAAATAATTTCCAGGCTTTGCTTGATGGAAGTTTCATTGTCTGCCAGGTGAAAGAAACTGGATTGTATTCCATGCCTGGCTAAACCTGCCGCTAAGGCATACCCATTTGATTTTCTGATTTGATGAGCTTGAGGTTTCTCCTGTATGTTCACCAACTCATCACCTGTTGAGACGACAGCCGTTCGCGGAAGAGAATAAACCGAAACGACTGACTTACCCACTGCTGCCATGATCGGTATTTCTGCTGATGTGATAACCGTTGCTGCGGCAATGAGCAACTCTTTTTGTCTGGCGTCTGAGCCGGTTCGGTGAATATTATCCAGTCGATTAATTGATGATGAAGTAACCTCAGCTTTGTTCTCCACAATTTTCAAATCCTCATATCGCACCACAGTGTCGGCACCAACGGGCAACATGGCGCCTGTCATCACTTCTATACAAACAGTGAGGGAACTCAAATTTTTTTGAGGCATGCCGGCAGCCTGCAGTCCATCGATAACAAAACTTCGTTGGCCATTTTCGTAGCTGGAATACACGATGGCAATGCCATCCATCGTAACCCGGTCAAAGGGCGGGAAATCCCGGTCGGCCACAATACTTTCTGCCAGAACCCGATGGAGTGAATTCAATAACTCAACTTGTTCAGAAGATGCCTTCCATAAATAATTCTGGATTATTGCCGTTGCTTCCGATACACTTACCATTTGAGATAATTACTTTTGATGAAATCAAGTTCAATAATGAAAAGTAAGAAATTTAGTCATACCACCGATGTCGGCCATCCACAAATGGTTGATGTTTCTGATAAAAAGGTTACGAAGCGAGTGGCCAAAGCCCGTGCCGTGGTTCGGTTGGGAAAAGAAATAATGAGTTTGATCCGCAATGAGGAGCTGACCACTAAGAAAGGCCCCGTTTTTCAAACCGCGATCATTGCCGGAGTGATGGCTGCAAAAAAAACACATGAGCTCATACCGATGTGCCACCCCCTGGCGTTGGAAGATTGCCAGATAAAAATATCACCACAAGGCGAAACGGCAATAGTGGATTCGATAGTAACCGTTACATCAAAAACGGGTGTGGAAATGGAAGCGCTTACAGCAGTGACGGTGGCAGCGTTAACCATTTATGATATGTGCAAAGCCCTGTCGCATGATATAGTGATTGAAGAAGTGAAACTCATGGAGAAGCGCGGGGGTAAAAGTGTATTCAGAAGAAAGTGAAAGGGTGAGTAGAGAGAAGAGGAGGGTTGATTCTCTTAATTGTTTGCATTTTTGAACCACATAGAAACATAGTCACATAGGTGGAACACATAGGTAATACAATCATAAAACTTCATAGCAGGAAGTATCTATGTGAATTCCTTATGTATCTATGATCCTATGTGGTTCCAAAGATCAATCGAGGAAAAATTATTCTAAAACAAATTTTACTATGAAAACCAAAGCGCTTTTGACTGGCTTGACTTTTTACGCATTCATATCTTTTGCACAAACTGTTCCGGTTTCCACAGGTTCTAAGGTGAGCCAGAAGGATGCGCAGGAAGCGCTTGATCATCATAACAAAGTCCGCAAGGATGTGGGCACTCCTCCGCTCGAATGGTCGGTAGAGTTGGCTAAGTATGCACAAGCCTGGGCTGATAACTTAGTCAAAAGAAATTGCGCCTTCGAACATCGGCCCGATAAAGGCGAGTGGTCAGGAAATTATGGTGAGAATATTTTTTGGGGAAGCGCCACCAGCTATAATGCCCTCGATGCATCCGAAAGCTGGTACAGTGAAATAAAAGATTACAAGCATGGCCCGCTCAACGATAAGAATTGGTCTGTGGCAGGACATTATACCCAAATGGTTTGGAGGAGCACCACGCATGTTGGCATCGGGCAGGGCACTTGCAAAAATGGTGAGGTTTTGATTGTTGCTAATTATAATCCGCCCGGCAACTACATGGGGCAAAAGGCCTACTGAATTTTTTACTGTGAATCTTTATGGGCTTGTGCTGGCCGGAGGAAAAAGCACCCGGATGGGTTTTGATAAATCCCTCCTGAACTTTTATGGAGAACCTCAGGTGAACTGGCTTTACCATTTGCTGCAATCTTTTTGTGAGAAGGTTTTTGTTTCTGGGGTTCAGGATAAGGTTGGTGGAGGTTTTAATTTTATTCCCGACCATTTTGATTCGGGTGGCCCAATGAACGGGATACTAAGCGCCTTTCGGGTTCATCCGTCAGTCGCGTGGCTGGTGGTGCCGGTGGACATGCCCCATGTTGACGATGCCGTTTTGAAATTCCTTTTGAGCCACCGCGATGAAACAAAGCCCGCAACTTGTTTCTTAAACCCGGATGGAAATTTAATTGAACCGTTTCCGGTGATTGTAGAGCCAAAGGCTTATGCAATGCTGCTCCAGCGCTTTAATCAAAATGAAGATTCGTTGACGGGGTTTTTAAAAACTATTCCTCACGCCCACATCATGGCTCCGGATTCAACCTGGTTCATCAATGTAAACAAACCAGAGCAGTTGTGATAAGTGATTGTCGCAGGAGTTAGAAAAACCTCCTTGACTTTCATTAATATTGAGATTAATCCTACTTTGTCAGTTAATGAAAAATAGTTATTTATCGAACCCTGGGGCTGACTAAAAAGTACTTTGCTTGTCAGGTTGTGCTTGTCGAAACCTCTCTCTGGGTTTAAATTAGCCTTCGACAGGCTCAGGCTGACACCTGATTCCACCTTTTTAGTCAGCCCCAGTTAATGGATTTATAGCAACGAAGGATTAATTAAGGGGACCTCTAATAACTCACGAATGAATACAAATAGAACGCTGATGACACTGATTGGGCAGATTATCGCTGATAAAATCATAATTTATCATAATC
>JAYUHI010000238.1:0-10998 GCA_043767095.1 Bacteroidota bacterium | reverse complement strand
TAGGGCGCAGGTACGGATCAATTTTTTCTTTCAGGTCGCCCGGTAAAAACCCAAGGTTCTCGCCAGCCTCAACAGCCGGGCGTGTGATGATAATTTTTTTAACGTGCTTATTCTTTAATGCCCTCACAGCCAACGCCACCGAAACAAAAGTTTTGCCGGTACCAGCCGGCCCGATGGCAAACACCAGGTCATTCTCTTTTACCAGTTGCACCAGTTTTTGCTGATTGACTGTCTTTACTTTTATGGGATTCCCCCTCGTACCAAAAAGTAAAATCCCCTCTGGCTCTTCGGCAACGGTTCCCACCAACTCCTGGCTGATATAACCGGCCACGTGGTCTTCGGTAATGGCGCCAAACCGGTTGAAATGTTCAAGCAAAGAGTTGAGTATATCAGAAATCTGGATCACCTCGGCTGTTTCGCCTTTCACAAGGATTTCATTTCCCCGCGAAACAATTTTGCTTTTTGGGAAAGCGGTGGACATCCGGTTAATATTTTTGTTTTCTACACCCAGGAAATCGGGAAGAGAAACATTTTCGAGTGTAATGGTTTTTTCGATCAATGGCTGTTTTGCTTTTGAATTGATTATTTTTGAACAATAAAATTAAGGATAATCCGGTAATTGTTTTTTTTATTATGCCCATTGTTACGCTGCTGACCGATTCCGGGGAAATTGATTTTTACGTGGCGGCTATTAAAGCTAAAATCTTAAGCGTTAATCCAGGCGTTAGAATTGAAGATATCAGTCACAAAATCGCTCCGTGCGATATTGGCCACGGGGCTTTTGTACTGAAATCGGTCTTTCGCGATTTCCCCAAAAGCACAGTACACCTCGTTGGCGTGGACGCAGTTGGTAACAAGGGCGATGGGTACATAGCCCTTCTTTTGGAAGATCACTTTTTTGTAGGTGTTGATAATGGATTGTTTGGTTTGCTCAGCGACAAGCCACATCAAAGCCTGGTGGAGTTGAACACGATCAACCCGGTAGAAACTACTTTCCCTGAAAAAGATATTCTCGCCCCGGCAGCCGCCAAACTGGCCAGCGGAGTTTCCATTACCGATTTAGGTAAACCGTTAAGTACATTCAAGAAAAAAACCGACCGGCATGTGAAGGCTACTAAAAAAAGTATCCTGGGCCATGTGGTGCGGGTTGATCACTTCGGAAACCTTATCACCAATATTCAGCGCGAGGCTTTTAATGTGCTGAGCCAAAATAAAAGCTATACTATTCATTTTGGTGGAGAGAAGTTAAGAAAAATCCAAATGAACTATCACCAGGCCGAGCAGGGCGATTGCTTTCTTTTCTTCAACAGCCTGGGGCTCCTGGAAATTGGAATTTATAAAGGCAACGCCAATGAGTTGCTGGGTCTGACTTATGATAGCCCTGTGAATATTATTTTCGATGAATAAGAATAGTCCACAGTCCACAGTCCACAGTCCACAGTCGACTGTCGACAGTCGACAGTGGACTGTGGGCTCTTAACACACTATAATATGATCCTCCGAATCGTACGCATGCATTTTACTCAAGCTGGTGTTGAGGAGTTTCTCGATATTTTCCATAAGCACAAAACTGCTATTAGAAATTTTCCCGGCTGCACGCATCTTGAACTGCTTCGCGATCCGGATGATCCTGATTCTTTTACGACACTCAGTTATTGGGATAATATTCAACAATTGAATTCCTACCGTGCGAGTCCGTTATTCGAAGAAGTTTGGGGCCAGGTTAAAAGTTTATTTGCCGAACGATCGCAGGCATTTACTTTAGAAAAATTTGTGGAGGTTTGATAAACTTTAAACATATTTGCAGCCCATTTGCCAAAGTGGCGGAATTGGTAGACGCGCACGACTCAAAATCGTGTATCTTCGGATGTGCGGGTTCGATTCCCGCCTTTGGTACAAAAATCAATGGTCACTTCCAATGTGGCATTAGATGAGGATTAAAACCTGGATACTCCTGGTTTTTAGTTCATTCTTTCTTTACATAAACTTTCATGTTCCACTGGTTTAAAGAGACCTACAGCAAATACAAAGAGTGGCTGCGCATTGACCTGCTCATGTATGCCCTTCTTATTTTGATGATAATCCTGTATGGCTTATACAAGCTTGTTTTCTAAAGTAAAATCTCCCTCACGTTTTCCTTTATCTTGACCGAAAGTTCATCGGTTGGTAAGTCGTTGGAATCTTTCCCGAACGGATCTTCAATTTCTTCGGCAATCAGTTCAACACCCAACAACACATACGTAATCAAAAGCACGATGGGAATCGTGATCAACCCCTCGTCTCCCACCAATCCGAGAGGCAACGTGAGCAGGTAAATAAAAATGAATTTCTTAATGTACATAGAGTAAGAATATGGAATAGGAGTATTCTTAATTCGTTCACAAGCTCCTACTATGTCTGAGAACTCTTTTAACTCCCTGTCCATGGCCAGTAATTGATCGCCCGTTATTTTGCCCGTTTGAAATAAATTATTAACCCGGTCATACATCAAGGCAGAAATAATATTGGGCACGTGCTTGGCCTTTGCAACAGCATGTGTCATTTCATCATCAACCAAATCAAGGTCTTCAGTATTGGTATTACCTCTCAAATGTTCCTTCAGGGCAACAGGAAGGTTGGGGATCATTTGGGCAAACCACATTTTTTCAACTGTGTCCTCCTTGCTGACAAAAGAATTTACTTTGAAGGCTAAGTTCCGGGTATTGTTCACCATGCTTCCCCACAACTTGCGGCCTTCCCACCACCGGTCGTATGCCGTGTTGGTTCGAAACACCAAAAACAAACCCAGCACAATGCCCAGCAATTGGTGCATGGTTAAGGTGCTGATGAAATGAAGCTCATACCAGGAAACCAAAAAGCTGATCACGGAGGAATAAATCAGCATAAAAATCAAGGCAGGCCTTAAGGATTTGATTACATGCCGGCCATAGCTATGGAATATAATCGAAAACCATGTTTTAGGGTTGTAGTTTATCATGCCGCCTAAGAAACAGGTTGTTTACCGAATAAGCAACAGGTATCGGTTATTTGGTTGGGGGCAATTAAAATTCTTAAAGGACGTTGTATATTTGAAAAAAAAATTCTGTGAACCGTTCGAAATTTATCATGGGTCTTGCTCTTATTTTATCCTGTTCGCTGGCATCAGGTCAGGATTATTTTCAGAGAAACCGGAAAGCTTTTGAGCGTGCGCGTTACAATAAAACCACGGCCAGGTATGGCAAGGCGTGCGACATTTTCGAGAAAAAAAGAACAAAGGGCGAACGCAAACCACTCATAAGCCTGGGCTTAGGCCGAAAAAATAAAAGGAAAGTGGCCGAGCAGAATTAACAAGTTACCAGTTATCAGTTTCCATCCTCCAATCTCCACCTTCAAACTGAAAATATTATGAACTTCGAATGGAAGGGAGTGTTCCCGGCACTCACCACAAAATTTACTACAGACGACCAACTTGATTTACCGCTTTTCGGAAAAAACCTGCAGGCCCAACTGGACGCTGGCGTTGATGGTATTATACTGGGTGGCTCGCTTGGGGAAGCCAGTGTCATCACCCATGAAGAGAAATTTGAATTGGTGAGATTTACCGTTGATAAGGTGGAAGGAAAAATTCCGGTGATCGTGAACATTGCCGAAGGCAGTACACGCGAAGCCATTAAGCAAGCCATCGAAGCCGGGAAAAACGGAGCCAGTGGGTTGATGTTGTTGCCACCGATGCGATATAAATCCGATCACCGGGAAACGGTGACTTATTTTAAGTCGGTTGCTGAATCAACATCGTTGCCCATTATGATCTACAACAACCCAATAGATTATAAAATTGAGGTGACTCTTGAAATGTTTGATGAACTGCTTGCTTCTCCAAACATCCAGGCTGTAAAAGAATCTACACGCGATGTAACCAACGTAACGCGCATGTTCAACCGCTTTGGTGAGCGATTCAAAATTCTTTGTGGTGTGGATACGCTTACGCTCGAAGAATTGCAAATGGGTGCGCATGGATTGGTGGCGGGATTAGTTTGCGCATTCCCAAAAGAAACGGTTGCTATGTACCGGCTAACAAAAGCAGGCCGAATGAATGAAGCATTGAAAATCTTTCGCTGGTTTCTCCCCTTGCTCGAACTCGACATTCATCCCAAGTTAGTGCAGTATATAAAACTAGTTGAGGCGCAGGTTGGCCTTGGTTCGGAAACAGTACGGGCACCACGATTAACGCTTGCAGGCGCTGAACGCGAAAAGGTTTTGGCCATTATCAACCACGGAATAAAAACCCGGCCGCAACTTCCCGACTATCTCTCCATTAAAATATAAAGGGCACTTTCCTGATTTTTCTTATTGGATTTTCTTTCAACGTCAGTAAATGCAAAGTTTGGCACACATATCCTTAGTGGTTGATAACTACGACAAAGCCATCCGGTTCTACACGGAGGTTTTGAATTTCAAATTGGTTGAAGATACACGATTGAGTGAAACCAAGCGATGGGTCGTGGTGTCCCCTCATGGTTCAACCGGATGCTCTTTACTGCTGGCCCAAGCCGCGAACCAGGAGCAGAAAAGCAGGATCGGAAATCAAACCGGTGGGCGAGTCTTCCTATTTTTGCATACCGATAACTTTCATCGGGACTTTGAAAACCTGAAGGCGAAAGGAGTTAAGATTATTCGCGAACCTTCAGAGGAAGAATATGGAACGGTTGCCGTGTTTGCCGATTTATATGGGAATCTTTGGGAATTGATTGAACCGAAATAGTTTTAAGTCGTCAGACCACTTCAAGTGGCCAGACGACTAATCATTAAAATAAGAAGCCATGTTTAAAGACATCACCAAACCCGAACTCGAAACTGTAATGTCCAATGCCCGTCAAGCCTTTGTTCATTATAGAAATGTCAGTGGAGTTTTCAGAGCGGTCTTTCTTGAAGCCATCATCAAAGAAATCGAAAACCTGGGCGATGAAATCATCCTCACCGCCATGAAAGAAACCAATCTGCCAGAAGCGCGATTGGCGGGAGAGCGCGCCCGCACGTGCAATCAACTGCGTCAGTTTGCAGAGTTGCTGAAAGAAGGCTCGTGGGTGGAGGCAAAAATAGATACTGCCATTCACGATCGCACTCCACTTCCAAAACCAGATATCCGGAAAATGTTTGTTCCTATTGGGCCGGTAGTTGTTTTTGGTTCCAGTAATTTTCCATTCGCTTATTCCACAGCCGGTATTGACACTGCATCGGCATTGGCTGCCGGTTGCCCCGTTGTGTTGAAAGCACACCCTGCTCATCCGCGAACTTCTGAGATGGTAGCACAAGCCATCGCGAAAGCAATTGCAGTATGTAACATGCATTCGCACGTGTTTCAACATGTTCACGGCAATTCGTTTGAAATAGGGAAGGCATTGGTGCAGCATCCTGAAACCAAAGCGGTCGGTTTTACCGGATCATTTTCAGGTGGAAAAGCCTTGCTCGATTATGCCCAACAACGACAAGAACCCATTCCTGTTTTTGCTGAGATGGGAAGTATTAACCCGGTTATCATTCTCCCGGGGGCTGCCAAAAATCAAACGGAGAAAATTGCCGAACAATATGCTGCATCCATTACACAGGGTGTTGGCCAGTTTTGCACCAATCCCGGTTTGATGCTCGGATTAAAAAATGACGACCTGAAAAAGTTTGCCGATAGCCTGGGAGAAAAAATTCAGAAGATCGCTCCATCATCCATGCTGCATTCAGGAATTTCAAAAAGTTTTTACTCGAAACGTTCGCATGCGCTGGCGCAAAACTCCGTTTCGGTTGTGGCACAGACCACAGCCGATGAACCCGTGAACATGGGTGTGCCCACACTCGCCACTGTGAACGCCAAAGAATTTGAAAAGAACTCCGTGCTGCTCGAAGAAGTGTTTGGCCCTTACTCGTTGCTGGTTCAGGCCGACACGATGGACGAACTCAAAAAAGCTGTTGCCAAAATTCCAGGTCAACTAACCTGCACCATCATTGGCGATGAAAGCGAACTGGAACAGCATCGCGATTTCATACAATTAGTGATGGAACGCGCAGGCCGGGTCATCATCAACGGAGTGCCAACGGGAGTGGAGGTTTGTCCGTCCATGCATCACGGTGGCCCCTTCCCTGCCACCACCGATTCTCGTTTCACTTCCGTTGGAACGGACGCCATTAAAAGATTTGTGCGACCCGTAAGCTTTCAAAATTTCCCTGACATCCTGTTGCCGGATGAATTGAAAAATGGAAATCCATTGAAGATTGGAAGGTTGGTGAATGGGAAGTGGGGTAACTGAATTTTGGTGTGGGAATGACAAACATTGAGGTAAAAAAAATACTATTTTTGTATAAATTCCGATAAAATGACCAGGGATCTTTTAATAAAAAAAACACTGGATAATTTGGCTCGTTTGCCTGACCAAAAACTGAAAGAGGTTTCCGACTTCGCGGAGCTCCTCTTGAATAGACTGGACGATAGAATTCTTACGGAGGGAATTCAAGAACTGGCCAGCCAATCCAAATCTTTTAAATTCCTTGATGAAGAAGAGGAATTGTATTCTCAAGAGGACCTTAAGGAAGTATACAAGTGAGCAAGGGTGATATTGTTCTGGTTCCTTTCCCCTTCACCGATTTAACCGGAATAAAAAACAGACCCGCGCTGATATTAGTTGAAACCAAATTTGATTTGACAGTTTCATTTATTACCGCACAAATAAAATGGGAAGAAGATTCTGATGTGAGGATAGAACCTACAGAAGAAAATGGCCTCAAGAAAAATTCACTGATACGATTGAGTAAATTAACCACCCTGGATAAAGATCTTGTGATAGGAAGGTTAGGCCGGTTGACTATCAAGGAGATCGATAAGGTCAATCAAAATCTATTAAAGGTATTTAAGCTTACGTAGTGTCGCAAGCCTGCGAACAAGTTGAATTCACCTCAAAACTTGTAATGTAACATGCCCGCTAAAAAAGTCCTTATCACCCGCATCATCCCCAGCATCGCAAAAGAGATGCTCACCCAGACCGGCTTTGAGGTAACGGTTTGGGAAGGTGCCCCCATGATGCAGGACGAGTTGATCAGGGAGGCAAAAAAAGCGGATGCACTAATCCCGCTCGGTGCGAATAAGTTGGATAAATTTTTTTTCAGCCATTGCAGCCATCTTGAGATCATTGCCCAGTTTGCTGTGGGGTATGACAATATCGATGTGGCTGAAGCCACCCGATATAAAATTCCCGTGAGCAACACGCCCGATGTTTTAACCGAAGCAACTGCCGATGTGGCTTTCGGGTTGATGATTAATGTGTCAAGGAAAATGTTTTACCTGCACAAGTCCATTTTGAAAGGGGAATGGAAACGGTTCGAGCCACTGAAAGACCTGGGCTTCCAGCTCACCGGAAAAACGCTTGGCATTTTTGGGATGGGACGAATCGGGATGGCGATGGCCCAGCGTTGCCGGGGAGCATACAACATGGACATCCTTTATCACAACCGTTCGCAAAATGCTGAAGCAGAAAAAAAATTTGGCGCCCGTTGGGTTTCATTCGATGAACTGTTGCAGCAAAGTGATGTGCTTTCGGTTCACAGTATTTTCAGTAACGAAACAACCGGAATATTTAACCGGCAGGCATTCGGTAAAATGAAGCCATCCTCCATATTCATCAACACTTCGAGAGGAGGCGTTCACAACGAACAAGACTTGATTGAGGCGCTGAACAACGGAACCATTTGGGGCGCAGGACTTGATGTGACCAACCCGGAGCCCATGAAATCAGACAATCCATTATTAAATATGCCCAACGTAGCCGTGTTGCCGCACATTGGATCGGGAACCATTGAAGCGCGCACCGGCATGGCGAGGGTGGCAGCAGAAAACATTATTGAATTTTATAAATCGGGGAAGGTGCCAACGTGCGTGAATCCTGATGTTCTGAGCTAAAATGCTTTGAACGGAAACAATAAATTATTTAGATTTAGCCTTCGACAAGCTCAGGCTGACAAGTTCAGGCTGACAAGTTCAGGCTGACAAGCTCAGGCTGACAAGCTCAGGCTGACAAGCTTCGATCTTGCGTCATCATTCAGAATTATTGTCCAACAATTCTACCCTTTAATGTATGTCTAAAAAACCCACAGACCCCAATGAAGAAAAATTCAGCGATGACCCGCAGGAGAACCTTCGCATGGAAAATGAATTGCTGAAACTAAAACTTCAAGCTCAGTTTGGCGCTATGATGGGTGGAGGAGATAATTCACTTCCGCCAGAAATAGAGAACGAGTTCTTAAAAAATGTTTATGCCTTCGAACAAAATCAAGGCGCCTTCAAGCCAACAAAAGTGCGTGAGTTTCTGGGGGCTCCCGCTTTTCAAAAAGCAGAAACCCTGACGGATAAAAATCTGAAAAAAGAATACCACAGGTTAGAAAAATTACTGGGTAAAAAATCAATGGCTGTAGATTTTATCCGGCCAAGAGAAGACCGGTTCAAGTATCAGTTCATTACCGAAGAATTGTTTGAGCATACTATGCAAAACAGCATGCCGGGAATGACCATGCATTTTATTTACGAAGAATTTCATGGTGATCATGACCTTGATATCCGCAACCGGACGGATGATTTCATGAGGGATTGGTTCAGGAAAGAATTTAACGAGTTCAGTTCAGAATTAAGTCACCAATTTATCCTGGCGAACGGACAGACTTTGACCCGCGAGGAATCCCTGACGAAAATCCAAAACCTGTTTGATTGCTACTCGTCATTTACAAATTGTCAGTTTAAAGTCTTTGAAGCCAAGTTTGAGTGGAACGATGAAACCCAAACAGGCATTGGGCACTCTGAAGGCGGTGTAAAGTTCGATGCGGTTATGGAAACAGGAGAAACGGTTCATTTCAAAGGGCCGTTCAAATTATATCTCACCAATGAAGATGGCTGGTGGAGTATTTTTTATTTTGTGTTTCCAGGATTTGATTGGTGAGATGAATCAAAATTTATCATCGTGAAATTGCTTGTATTCGTGTTCTGCTTTTCTGTAATAATACAGTTGCTCTCATGCGTGCAGAAAAAAGAGTATATCAAAAGAAATGCTTCTGAGGGGTATTTTCATCCAACGTTTCCAGGTGATACGCTACCTCGGTCAATATATTATTACACTTTATTTAATGCGGAAACCGATTCTGGATTCCATTTTAAGTATTGCGTGGATTCTACTTTCCGGTTTGGCAACCTTGAGACGGAAGACCGAATGAATTGTGATCAGTATTTAATCACAAAGAAGGAATCAAATGGATTGGAATTCCGTACTCCTCGAGGTGGAACATTCCGTAGAAAAGACAGCTTGATTTATGTTGCTGATCATTACAAAATTTTTACTCTGAAAGATAAAACGTACAACGTGTATCGGTTTGAATTAATGAATCCAATGATTGATGGAAGGGAAATCAGATTCTGGTCACCGGAAGTTGGCTTTATACTTTGGAAAAGCCTCGACTGGTATGATGAATCAAAACTTATATCGCTTGACGGATACACCCGCGAAGACCTGGCTCAATTAATTCAACTGGTTAAGAACGATACTTTATTTTTTAGAAGAGGAAAGTGAAGATTTAATCCTTTTGGTCTGTGTGAAACATCCATCGAACGCCAAACTTATCGTTGAGGGCACCATACGTTCCAAAGGGTTCAATTTTTAACGGGTCGGTTACATTAGCCGCTGCTGAAAGTTTATCAAATAGAAATTTCAATTCCCCAGGTTTCCCGCCACTTAAATAAAGGCAAACCATATTTCCCTGAACCGGAATTTGATCTGGACGAAGCCAATCGGAAGCTGAAATATCAATATGGTTACCCTTTAGCCTCGCATTAACTATTGGGCATCTCTAAAAACCTTGCTTTTCATTACCTCATCCTTGATCCTTCTCCAAATGGAGAAGGTTAACGGAGTTTTTAGAGATGCCCTATTTTGTGATGCATGCTTTCAGGAAATATATTCTTCATGGGCGAGTGCCCAACACTGGTTTGTGTCAGTTCTCCTCCCAAACAGGATTTGTAAAATTCCATGGCCTGCTTGCAGGTGCCATTAAATAGCAAGTACATTGAAAGAGTTGTCATTGGTTGGTCGTTTTAAATTTTGAAACACATTCTACAGAGTCATCTTGGAATTATTTCTTTGATCAAAAATAAAAATATTTTGCCTTCGCTTGGTCTTGTGGCCGACTGATTCCTTACTTTGTTGGCCCTTGACAAAACCGACCCAAGTCAAAAACGAATAGCCTCCTTTTTATGAGGCCGATCGAATTTATTATCGCGAAACATGAATCCACAAACCAATCATGACCAACGAACCCTCCTTCAGGCATTAGTTGGAGATGGCCGGTTCTTACTGATTTTTACCGGGTTGGTTCTTGTGCTGGCAGGAACGCTGGTAATTGTGCAGTCTATAATTGGAAATTTCCTTCCTCACGATACGGCTTATCTAGGATTGGATGCCGATGAACTGAGCGCTTTCAACAATGGAACAATAACCAAATTCATGTTCCATGACCGGGTTTCATTTGGCGGATCAATCATTGCCGTTGGTCTGCTCTACATTTGGTTAGCCGAGTTCCCTCTGAAAAACCGCGAACCGTGGGCCTGGTATTTATTTCTTATCTCAGGCATTCTCGGCTTTGGTAGTTTTCTAACCTACCTCGGTTATGGCTACCTGGACACATGGCACGGAATCGCAACCATCTTGCTCATGCCCTTCTTTACTGTTGGACTTGTAAAATCATTTGGGCTCGTTAGAGACAATGCTTCTTTCAAGACCATAATCTTAGGCAGTGAATCCTTTGATTTCAGAAGCAGTTACGGAATTGGAAAGATTTTTCTGATGTTCTCTTCGATTGGACTGATGCTTGGTGGAACGACCATCATGATCGTTGGCATGACAACCGTGTTCGTGCCTCAGGATCTGGAATACATGGAGATAACAGTTTGTGGGATTGAAGAGATCAACCGCAACCTTAAACCATTGATCGCTCACGACA
>JAYUHI010000237.1:0-10999 GCA_043767095.1 Bacteroidota bacterium | reverse complement strand
GTCAGTGAACCGGGCAGGCCATGTGACGTGCAGAGCAGGGCTTTCATGATGTGAAATCAGAATGGCAATTCGGCTACTTCATTTTCATCCATCGTCTTAAATTGCCATCATCCACCTTGGCGTAATTCTCAACGAGGTAAGCCGATAGTTCAGTGAGTATTTTTTCAGAAGTATTGTTTGCCGATTTGAGCGCATCCAATAACACATCCGCTTCCGTTTTCACAGTTTCGGGATCGGCCAGATTAAAGACAAGCGGGCAAAGCGACAACTCAACCTGTCCACTGAAATACATGAGTTGATGACCTGATGTTTCTCCTCCGGCAATGGGTTTGCCATCGACTTTAAAAAGTTCAATCCGATTGACGATGATAAGGCTGTCCTTATTTATGCTCAACTGTTTATTGATTGCTTCACCATTGTACTGATAGCGGATAAAAAAGAAAGCGCTCTCGCTGATGGGAAAACTGGCCCCGTTCACTTTGTATTGAAGTTCTGGAAGCAGCAACACGGGGTCTTTAAAGAACGCTTTCAAATCGAGTACATTATTAAACCCTCCGCTCCGGGTGCTCAACCGGCTGCTGGCCTGGCTTAACGCATCTTTCATGTAGGCGATCAACTCGTTTGTTTTCGTTGGCTTGCCGGGTTTGAGAATAAACCGGCCGGCTTTCGGGTTTACCAAAGCCACGGCATCTGTTGCTGAGGAGAAAGTGAGTTGCTCATCGGCTTTGATCACGTCTTTGGTTTTCACCAGGGCGCCTGTTTTTGATTTTTTAACGGTGCCCTTAACCTGCAGCACATAATATTCCTGGCTGTGAACCAGGATCGTGAATGGCAGGAATAAACAGATGAGTATGGTGCGTTTCATATTTCCTGGGATTTAATTTTAGATCTTCTCTTCCTTACAAATTCAATACCGTATTCGGCTAAACTGAAGTATAAACTGATAATTAATACATTTAAATGTACATCAAATAACAGAAACGATACGACCGACATCAACATTAGAAAAAAGGCGTACTTCAGGTAGTCGAACAAAAATCCTCCCACCCGGCTTTGCTGTAATTTCTGAGTCCAGGCAAAGGAGAAAACCTGGCTGTTGAAAAAAAGGATATAGGAAAAAATGAAAAAGAAAATAAACAGGTAGATGAAAAACCAGATAGAGAGCTGATTACGGTTTTGATGCATGTTAAGATAGGCATCTAAATGAATAAGCGGCCCGGCCGTGGTGCCGTAAATGGTTTGGTGCATGTCGTTTTCCATGAAATCGCCCAGGATAATTATTTTATTTTTCAGCGTTGCAGCGGCCATCGAATCCGGAAGGCTCAGAAAGTTCAGAAGGTGCATGGAGTTGTAGCCCAGCGTATCATCACGGAAAATATCAAACTGCCGGATTGGAAATTCAATGATAAAAGAATTCAGGGCTATGTGGTTGTTTTGGTAAAAAAACCAACCTGATTTTTCATACTTACCTCCATCCATTATAGTAAACATCTCCAAGGCTACGGACCGGCACGTGTCGAATTGCTGAAAAGAATATTTCAGAAAATTCCCGAAGTCGGACGTGTAATCTGAAAAAGCCATTGGAACGGGAAGATGGGGTTTGACAAACTCGCCATTCTCGCGGTGAAAGGGGAACCGAACATTTTTTGTGGATTGAACACTGGCCAGCAACAGCGAATCGAATTCATTTTCGCCTTGCAGGAAAATATCGCAAACGATAAACCGGTGATGGTTATTAAGCGAAGCCTTCTGAAAAAATTCCGCTAAACTTTTACGATTCGTGATAGGTTCGGTGCCCACGTCAAAGCCATACTCATCTAATTTAGGGATCAGCGTTTTTTCGTAGCTGGTGTTGATGAGCAGGAAATCTTCTTTGGGTGGCTTATCTTCAAAACCCAGGATTACATTTTTTATGATGGACGACCAGGAAATAATTACCCCTTCATTCTCATAGGTATAAGGAAGATTCAGCCACAAGTAAGTTACTAACATCAGGAGCAACGTGTGAACGAACACCACGGTTAACAGGAGCCATTTGGTCTTTGATTTTAGGGGAGCAACTACGGGTTCGGCAGACATAATTTTAAAAGTACATCCAGCCGGAGAGTTTAGCAACGGACATGCGTTAAATCTGGGCTTTTGTTTTGTGGTTTATTAAAAAATACCGAGCGGTACGGATGCTTACCGTTACCAATTATGAAACTGTCTGCCATCTTCATCTATCTTTGCCGCAAATTTTTTTCAATGAAATCCCAAAACAAGTACAATGTATATGGCGTGGGCAACGCCCTGGTGGACATCGTGACCGAAGTGGATCATTCATTTTTTATTCAAAATGAAGTAGAGAAAGGGGTGATGACATTGGTGGATGAAAAGCGACAACTTCAATTGATGAAAGCCATCGACATGAAGAAAAGCAAAATGACGTGCGGGGGTTCTGCAGGTAATACGGTGATTGCCGTGAACCAGTTTGGCGGTTCCAGTTTCTATTCCTGCCTTGTGGCGAAAGATGAGTTGGGGAAATTTTTCCTCGAAGATTTAAAACGAAACGGTGTGCACACGAATCTGAAATATGAAAACACTCCTGAAGGTCACTCCGGCCGGTGTTTAGTCATGACCACTCCCGATGCTGACCGCACGATGAATACTTTTCTGGGCGTGAGTTCTTTCCTCGCCCCCGAACACTTAGATGAAGAGGCCATCAAGAATTCAGATTTCATTTACCTCGAAGGGTACTTAGTGGCCAGCCCCAAAGGACTGGACGCCATGAAAGAAGCCAAACGCATGGCTGAGAAAAATAAAGTCAGTGTTTCACTCACCCTCTCCGACCCAAACATGGTAAAATATTTCTCCAAGCAGTTTGAAGAAATAATTGGGGCCAGTGTTGACCTGTTGTTTTGTAATGAGGATGAAGCCATGACCATCACCGGAACCAACTCATTGAATGAAGCGCGTGAGAAACTCAAACAACTGGCCGGGAAATTTGCCATTACACTGGGCGCGAACGGAGCCTTGATTTTTGATGGCGATACCTTTATCAACATTGAACCTTATCAAGTCCGGGCGGTAGATACCAACGGGGCAGGCGATATGTTTGCAGGGGCGTTCTTGTTTGCCATTACGCATCAACATAGTTACGCGGAAGCCGGGAAGCTGGCTTCGCTGGCTTCATCACGGGTGGTTTCACAATGGGGCCCACGGTTAGAACCTACTCAGGCAAGAAAAGTATTAGCGGATTTGGTGGGGTAGTTCGGTTCTGCCTCAATTCCAATTTGCTTTTATAAGTGCCAGCATCTCCCCATGCGCGGGCATTGATTGCGCACATCTCGCTAAATCGGTGGCTGCGCTGCCCAGTTGCCTGTTGCCGTGCGCGTATTGAGGAACAGTTTGATGTGAAGGGATGTTTCTCCACGTGCGATTTTCGTCCACGAATATGGGACCGCTACAGGAATTGATACCGAGCCCAAGTTTCTTTTTCTCCATAGGAAAGTCTTAAATTTAAGGGCATGAAAAAAGAATTGGCTTGCGTATCCCTGTGTATGATTTTAGCAACCGCAGTTGCCCAGAATGAAGTTATGCCATTGCCAAAGTTTACGTTAAATGTAAATGTGGCTGGCATTTTACAAATGGGGCCAATCATTCAGACAGAATTTCGATTGGGCAAATCAAGTGCGTACTTCGTCCCTACTTTACGCCTTCCTTATGCCGGATTATTCTACCAACTCCTTATTGCAGAGAAATCTCAAAATACTGTTTCGCCTGCTGCCATGGGGTTGGGGCTCCAATACAAATTTTTTTTACCGAAGAAAATGGGCGCCTTTTATTTTGGTGGAGGCGCAGAATATTCATTCGGGGCCTCCCGAGACAAAGATGGCCTGTGGGAAGGTAAGCATAGTTACTTCTGGGTTCTTGCCAATGTTGGCGTACGGTGGCGTAACCCGGAAAAAAGAACGGTTGCCAGCATTGGATTATTAATTGGTCCATCTATTGCCTTAAAAGATTACAGACGGTACTATAACAACCCCTCTAAAGTAGATGATATGAGAACTAATTTGTTTCTACCGATGGTCGAATTTTCGATTGGCTGGGAGAGGTGAACATCAACACGGACCAGTACTTGGTATACTAATTTCAATTCCAATTTGCTTTTATTAAAGCCAGCATCTCCCCATGCACCGCATTGCCCGCACACATCTCTCCACCATGCAGAAAATCATTCCCTCCTTTAAAGTCGGTTACAGTGCCTCCGGCTTGTTGCACTAAGAATGCGCCTGCGGCCACATCCCACGAATTTAAATTATATTCAAAGAAACCATCGAGCCGGCCACAGGCCACATACGCTAAATCGGTGGCTGCACTGCCGAGCCGCCTGATGCCGTGGGTTTGTTTTAGAAAAAGTTTGATGATGTGCATGTATTCATCGGTGCGGCCCAAGTGATAATACGGAAAGCCCGTGGCCAGCAAAGCGGCATCTAAACTTTTCACCCCTGAAATCCGGATTTCTTTTTCATTGCAAAATGTTGGTGAGTCTTCATACGAATGGAAGCATTCGTTTTTTGTGATTTCCAGCACTACCCCCAGCGCCATTTTTCCTTTTCGCGATAAGCCCACGCTGATGGCAAACGGGGGAAAGCCGTGCATAAAGTTGGTCGTGCCATCGAGCGGATCAATAATCCATTCAAAATCGTTGGTACTTTTGATAACGGTGCCCTCCTCTCCAAGAAACCCACTGCCTGGGATGATGTTGGCAAGTGTCTTCACCAATCTTTTTTCGGATTCTTTATCCACATAAGAAACCAAATTGTTGAAACTTTCTTTTTGCTCAATGCGCGAACGGTCGAAGTTTTCACTTTCATACAGGATGAATTCACCTACTTCCAGGCAGGCTTCGATGGTTTGTTTTTCAATAAGGCTGAGATCTATTTTCATTTTTTGGTAACTCTATGATTTTTTGAACCACATAGGCACATAAGGAATACACACATAGATTAGTTGTAGCAATAAAAAACTTGACATTCCGGTATTTATTATCACAGTAATTCTATGTGTAAAGCCTATGTTACTATGTGCCTATGTGGTTCAAAATTGTCCTGTTTTTAAATCTCACTTTTTTGTCACTCTTGATTTCACCACGGCAAATAAAACAATAAGCAGCGACAACCAGGCGCACGTTCTCGTCACTAATTCACCTTTGGCCGAATATCCAACATCAGCAACGCTATTGTCCCGGTAAAGTTCAATCATTTCTGTTCGAAGAATTGGTTTAGCATCCAGCATGAGCGAATAGACAATCGGCCCAGTGACAACGGCAAGTGCAAGGAAGATCAAAAACCAATTCAATCCATTTCGCAGCGTGCCGGCATAAAAAATCCAGTTGGCCAACAGTATCCAGGCCGATGCACCCAGGTAGCCGGTTTCATTGTTCCAGCGCAACCAGTTATTTTTTATTTGAAGGGCATCAGCTAAAAAAATGATTTGATCAGTCCATTGAATTTTTACCAGGGCATACTCAATACCCAGCCAAAGTATGATGATGATGAATTTGCCTGTTCGCGGCCCCAGATTTTTATAGATATAAGCGAACCCCAGGAAGGGTAGAGTAAAGATGATAGCTAAAACCAATACGTTAACGATGGAGGAAGAATCGAACAAAAATGCTGAGAAGAAAAAAACAACCAGGCTCAGCAAAATCATTTCACTCTTTTCCCAGAAATGTTGACTATCAATGGTGCGATCCACAATCGCAAAAAGAGGAGCAAGGCCGATGAACATAAAAACCGGAAAGGGTTTCATGAACCACCCGGCAGAAAGCAGGGCACTCGATGAAATGAAAAGCCACCAGACAGCCCCCCGGCCCCCGAAGGGGGGGAATGCTGGCTCCGCATTTGAGGGTTGGGGGGCTTTACCTTTTTCCATCAATTACCACAACAATTTCACCCTTCACTTCTTTATTCTGAAAGTGATTCAAAACTTCAGTCAGTTCTCCTGTTTTAGTTTCCTCAAACATTTTAGTCAGCTCGCGCGAAACGGAAACTAACCGCTGCTCTCCAAAATATTCCATCATTTGAGTTAGCGTTTTCACCAGGCGGTGAGGAGATTCATAGAAAACAATGGTTCTGTCTTCATCAGCTAATTTTTTTAAAAGTGTTTGCCTGCCTTTTTTGTGAGGAAAAAATCCTTCGAAGACAAACCGATCTGTCGGAAATCCGGACTTGACCAGGGCTGGCACAAAAGCGGTTGGGCCGGGCAAGCATTCCACAGCGAGCCCCGCTTTTAAACATTCGCGAACCAATAAAAAACCGGGATCGGAAATGCCGGGAGTGCCTGCATCAGTAATCAAAGCCATGCATTCGCCCGATTTCATCCGCTCAATCAAACCTGAAAGTGCTTTGTGTTCATTGAAGATGTGAAAGCTCTGCAGTTTTTTTTCGATGGCGTAATGTTTCAGTAACACACTGGACGTGCGCGTGTCTTCAGCTAAAATCGTATCAGTGGTTTTGAGGATGTTCAGCGCCCTAAGCGTAATATCTTCCAGGTTGCCGATAGGTGTGGGAACGAGGGTGAGGGATGGCCGGGGTTTGTCTGACCTCACCCCCGGCCCCTCTCCAAAGGAGAGGGGTGCCGTCTTTTTTGGCTCTAATCCTTTGATATCCACAGTCAGTCTGTTGATAAGATAATTTTGATTTATGAATGCTGAATAATGAATGTCGATTTAAAGAAGTTGCACCACTTCATCATTCCTAAATCATCATTCAAATTTAATTTACGAATTGTGAATGGCGATTGCAATTGATTAAACCAACTTATCAATGATAGCCGCCAGCTTCCGGTCTTTTTCCGTAACAATGTTGCCGGCATCGTGTGTGCTCAGTTCGATCTCCACCCGGTTATACACATTCGACCAGTTGGGGTGATGATCCATTTTTTCTGCCGCCAGGGCCACGCGGGTCATGAAGGCAAAGGCCTCCGAGAAATCCTTAAACTGGAAACTCTTTTTTAGTTTGTTGTTTTCTTCGCGCCACATAATATTTGAGATTTGAGATTTGAGATTTAAGATTTGAAAGTTACAAAGCAATTATTCCTTCAATGTGTTTCACCTTTTGGTAAATGCTCACCACGGCCTCGCTGCTCGGCATCATCATGTTGAATGTTATGCTGATGTACTTTCCTTTCTCTGATGGCTTCTCGGTTGAAATGTGATTGGGAAATAATTCCTTCACCTGTTCAACCCGTTCCTGTGGAACGATGAATTTAAAAATATACAAGGAGGGCCATACATAAACCTTATCTAACTTTTCCCTGAACGATATTGACCATTCTTCCGCCATACCTTTTCTTCGATCAAAAGTAAATCTAAATTTCAGGGTTTGCCAATCGAAAAATAAACGTTTGCTTTCCAATAAAAAAACCCCGTGATGTTTACGGGGTTTTTTAATATCATTTGGGTAATGTCAGAAAAACTTATACCGCCTGTCGTCAATTTTGGCAGCATCTTTTAATGCCTCGGCAATGGTGTATGAACTGCGACCATTGGCGGCTTGGGTCAACTGACTTTTATAAACCGAATAGTCGGCCACAGAGGGCGCTATAGTTTTGTTTTTCGATTCGATCACTAAAACCCCGTTCTCACCGGCAAAGGGTGCAGATCGTTTTCCGCTTTCGAGGGAGAATGCTTTGCCTACGGCCACCGGATCAAGCCCCACTGAAACCATGGAGTTGGAACTGAATTTCAGATCGCTGGAAGAATTAACCACCGCATCCCTTCCAAACTGTTGGGCGAGTGTTTCCAAATCTTCAGTCTTGCCTTTAAGTTTTTCAATAATTTGTTTGGCCTTCACTTCGTTCTTGGCCAGCGGAGTTACTTCTTCTTTCACCTGGTCAAAAGGTTTGAAGCCCTTTTCAACTTCTTCGGTCATTATGGCCACCACATAGGTTTCATTCACGTCTAGCACTTCAGATACTTTTCCGATTGCCGCATCGCGGAAGAGCCAGGTGATCAAACCCCGTGCATCACCCAGGTTGTTGACTCTGCGATCGGATGTGCCCAGACTTTTCGCATCGAAAACGGAAAGGTTATTTTGTTTGGCCTTGTCTTTAAATGCATTCACTCCTTTTAAGCCATTAGCAAAAGCATCGGCCTTGCGAAAGGCTTCGTTGCGCGTTGCATCGCTGGGCGTAATTTCATCTTCAATAACAGCCACCGAATACGTGGTGTTGTTTTTGGTGCCTGTCACGTCAATGATGTGATAGCCGTAATCGGTTTCAATAATATCATTAATCAAACCTTTTTTAGTGGCGCCAAAAACTGCCTTATCAAAGGGCTTAACCATCGCTCCTTTTGCAAACCAGCCTAAGTCACCGCCTTTGGTTTTTGTTGCATCGGTGTTGTATTCAAAAGCCTTGGAGGCAAAACTGGCACCGGCCTTAATTTCATTCAGCACCTGCCGTGCTTTTTCTTTGGCTTTCTTTTTTCCAGCGTCCGATGGGTCGTCCCATGCAATTAAAATGTTACTCGCCCGAACATAATAGGCTGTGTCGGTCGAGATTTTAACCATCTTCACCAGTTTATAAAATCCACTTTCGAGGTAGGGGCCAACCACAACGCCTGGTTTTAACTGATCTAACTGACTGGAAAAATTATCGGGCAGGGTGGATACATTATAAGTTTTGAATGCATTGTCACCTGAACTGTTGTTCAGGGCAAAAAGAGAATCTTCTGTTGTGCTCTTGAACCCATCCACTAAATCGTTCAGGCTTTTTTTGATTGAAGCGGAATCTTCGGCAGAAGCCACCACCGGAAACGTGACGTAACTCAGACTGCGATTTTGTTCGCTTTTATATTTCTGTTTGTTCTTGTTGTAATAATTTTTCAAGTCAGCTTCGGATACAGTGATGGAAGAATCGCTCACAGCATAATACGGTACATACAGCAATTTTATCTCGGCCACATCGGTCTGGGCATGATACTCACGCTCGGCTTCGGCCTGGGTAATGTAGTTGGTTTTCAACATCAGGTTTTCATATTTCAGCCGTTCGCGTGCCGGGGTTAGGTTATTTTGATACACATCCCACTGCACACGGTTTTGATGACCCTTGGGCAAACTTTTCATGTTGAGCAGAAAATTATTGAGTTGCGCCCTGTCGAACCGGCCCAGTGAATCGCGGAAAGAACTCTTAATGCCTTCATCAATATTTTTGCCTTGTATCAGGTCCAACAGTTCATCTTCACCCACCATGACCCCTACTTTTTCATATTCGGGCATCACCGAATTGCGGGCAATCAGCAGATCCCACGCTTGATTGCGAACGGCAGGCATCTCAGTTTCAGTTGGCCTGCGGTTCAGGCTGAGCGCATAGCTGGTTTCAACTTCCTGTATGGCAAACTGAAATTCTTCCAGCGAAATTTCGCGGCCACCAATAATGCCCACCACGTTGTCCTGCCCACCGAAAATTGAATTTTGCCCGGGAGTAAGTAAGTCACTGCCCACTATGAAGGCAGCCATTGCAACGAATACAAATCCTACTACGAATTTGGTTAGTTTGTTCCTTAAAGTTCCAATAAATGCCATACGGTGATCAATTTTAGCTTTCTGAAAAGAGCGGCAAATTTAAGCCATATTTTGGGTTACGGAAATGAGGTGGAAAAAATAGCCCATCGCCCGGTTCCTGCCACTTTAAACAGGTGAGATCAGGTGGTTTTATTTTTCCGCAGGTAGTATCCGAAAAAAAAGATCATGGCCACCATTACTGCCCAGTAACCGTTAGATGGCCCCAGCGTCATGATTTCGTACATGCCAATGATGACGAAAACAACCGCGAGGGAAAGGAGAATGATATCAAGAAGTTTCATGCCTAAGCCTTCGGATAAATAGCGTTAATCTTCGATGGCAAATTCCCCTTCTGGCTTCAGGATTTTGTATTCCGACATGTCTTGTTTGGCGTCCAGGCCTGTACCATAAATAACTTCGCGGCCATTGCGTATGGTGACAAACTTATCGGTGTTGATTTTTTTGGTGGATGGGAACCAGAATAATTCTTCGGTGTTGAGTTGCTCGCCTTTCTCCAGGTTTTTCACTTCCACTTTTCCCTGCCCCTTCCATTTGTGCTCCCCCCGGTCATAGTAAGCGGTGTTGGCCGCGAGCGTGGAAGTAATGGAGCCATCCTCTCCAAAGAACTCGATAAACATCCCTTCCGGAAAATGCCGGTCGCCATTTTGAAATTCGCTGATCCGTTTGGCCGTTATTTTCACCGTTACTTTTTCTTTTTCGGTGTACAGCGTTTCGATATTCTCCGCCTCGCGGACAGGCCCTTCATAAATTTGCGATTTGCCCGTCTCTGTTTTCTCGCACGCAGCCAGCGAGAGCAGAATAGCAATAACCGCTAAGCAATTGCCGAATCTTCGCTGGCTAAAAAATGTTGTGCTTGTTAACTGGAAAAAAGAAGGCCGGCATTTTTGCCAGCCTTCAGTGTTGAATATCGTTTGAAGATTAATCACGGGTGCGGATTACTACATCGCCTCCAACCCAACAATCAATGTGCTTGGTTTCTCCTTTTGCCCAGCTCAAAACAAATATTTCTTCTCTACCTGGAAATTGTACTTTAGCCTTGGCCATGCCGGCATTATCTTTTGCGCGGGCATACATGTCGAAGGCGGCCAGGTAAATCAGACGATCCTCTGCTTCGGATTTCAGTTTCTTGCAATCATCAAAGCTGTTCATATACAAATCTCCAATTTTGCTTAACGCTTCCAGGTTGGTGGCATCGGCAGCGTTGGCCTGGCTAAAAAGATCACGGGCACCAACCTTTAGTCCCTTTTTAACTTCCAGGCTTCCCAGGATCATGAGAGCCCCGGATTTCTCTTTGGCATCTTTTGCTGCCGTTAGTCCTACTTTCATTAATGCCTCGCCTCTGTCAAGCCTTCCATTGCTGATGTGCTTAATGGCTAAGTTCTTTATTAACCCAAAATCTTTTTCACCATTATCAACTAATAGATCTCCCA
>JAYUHI010000236.1:0-11010 GCA_043767095.1 Bacteroidota bacterium | reverse complement strand
CCATAATACCTCAAATATCAATGTCGGCAGGTACAATGATGGCACTTTCCTGCAAAGAGATAATGATGGGAAAGCAATCCAACCTAGGACCAATAGATCCTCAAATTGGAGGTGTGCCCTGCCAGGGTGTTTTAGATGAGTTTGAGCAGGCAAAAAGAGATATTAAATCAAATCCAAATTCAGCACCACTTTGGCAAGCAATCATTTCAAAATATCACCCAACATTTTTAGGTACTTGCCAAAATGCGATTGAGTGGTCTGAGAAACTTGCGGAAGAATGGCTAACAAGAAACATGTGTAAAGGAAACTCCTCCTTAGCTAAAAAGATACTCAAGGAATTTAGTGACCATAAGACAAACAAGTCTCATGCCCGCCACATTTCGAAGGAAAAATGTAAACAAATAGGATTATCTATAATTGATATGGAGGATGATAATGACCTTCAGGATTTAATCTTAACGGCCCATCATGCTTTTATGCATACATTCACTAACTCGGCCTCAGTCAAAATTGTCGAAAATCATTTGGGTGTAGCTTATATTGAGCAATTGCAAATCCAAGTTCAAACCCCATCGATTCAGATTCAGCATCCCTAGTAATTTTAACCTCTTTTAAAGATTTCCTCCAACCTATAAACCCTCCCATCAAACGCACACAAGTAAAGTTCATTCTTCTCATCCACCCCGAAAGAGGCAATATTAAAATCGGCCTCTAATAATTCTGTGTTTACCGGGCGGGTCATGTTTGCAACATCTAACGCCCAGATTTTTCTGGTTCCATAATCCGCATAAATATATTTTCCGGTAAGACCGGCCAAGGTTGGGCCGCGATAAACAAAACCACCGGTAACCGAAATGCCTTCACTTCTTCCATACTCCCAAATAGGCATTTTCAATCCAGCCGTCTTGCAACCGCTCGAGGGTTCGTAGCAATGTTTGCCCTCCATAATATTCCATCCATAGTTCCCGCCCTTTTCAATGATGTCAATTTCCTCGAAGGCATTCTGGCCAACGTCCCCCGTCCAAAGTTTTTCGGTGACCGGATCAAAACTAAAGCGCCATGGATTTCTTAGGCCATAGGCATAAATCTCCTGACGGTAACCGCTGGTGTTATTTGCAAATGGATTGTCAGACGGGATGCCATATTGTTTCCCCTGCCCGTCCGGCAGGCGGGCATTCTCTTGCCTGTCAACATCAATGCGCAGTATGCTGCCAAGCAATGTGGCCCTGTTTTGTCCGTTGCCTTGCGGATCACCTCCCGCACCTCCATCGCCCACAGCAATATATAAGTAGCCATCCGGCCCGAAGGACACCTGACCACCATTGTGGTTACTGTACGGTTGGGAAAACGTGAGGATCAATTGCTCACTTGTTGGATCGGCCTGATCAGGATTGTTGGAAGAAACCTTGAAGCGTGAGATGACCGTGCGATCAGGATTTGATGCCGTGTAGTTCACATAAAAATATCCATTGGTTTTATAGTCGGGATGAAAGGCGAGGCCCAGCAAACCTTCTTCGTTGCCGCTGTCATTCACCTTGCTGCGGATATCCAGAAATACTTTTTTGGTTTTGACGGATGGATCGTTAGGAAACACCTGAATTACCCCCGGTTGCTCAACAACAAAAAGCCGGTTGCTGTTATCGCCAGCATGCTGAAAATCAACTGGCCGTGTAAAAGACAAACCGGGTAACGCGTTCACCGCACGATAGGAAATTGTGGAAACCGGATCAAGACCTCCTCCCGAATTAGGCGCAGTGGAACAGAAAACAAATACAATGACAATCAAGGAATACTGAAATAGATTTTTTGAAATGTTCATTAGAATTTATTGTTGAATTCATAAAGTTAATTAATCCTGCATTCTCGTATTGCACTGCTAACCCTGACAGGGTTCTGAAAACCCTGTCAGGGTTTGATAGCAAACTACAGTTTTCACCAAGTGTCAAAGTTTGGATTACGGGCATAGCCAGTATATACCACCACCATAAATCTAATGTTGATAATTTTCCAAACTGTCTATATTGCCGCACAACTAAACCTTCTCTATGACTCGATTACTATTTATACTGATAGCGTTCTCGCTGTGTTTAACTGTCCAGGCTCAAACCATTCCTTCTCCCAAAGACCATTTCGGTTTTAGCATTGGCGATGATTATAACCTGACCACCTTTACTCAAACGGAAGCATATTTTAAAAAACTCTCAGAGTCCAACAGGGTGAAGCTGGTGAACATTGGCCTCACCGAAGAAGGCAGAAACCAGTACATGCTCATTGTAACGTCACCGGAGAACCACAAGAAACTTGATCGCTACAAAGAAATCTCCACCAAACTCGCCCGCACCGAAGGCATTAATGATGAGCAGGCAAAAGCCCTCGCTGCCGAAGGCAAAGCTGTGGTGTGGATTGATGGCGGCTTGCACGCTACTGAAACGGTAGGCATTCATCAACTAATCGAAACGGCTTACCAACTCATAAGCCGCACCGATGCCGAGACTATGAACTTGTTGGATAAACTTGTTATCCTGATGGTGCACGCCAACCCTGATGGACAAGAATTAGTATCGAACTGGTACATGCGTGAGGCGGATCCGAAAAAGAGAAAGTTGGATCACCTGCCAAAACTCTATCAGAAATACATCGGGCATGATAACAACCGCGACTTCTTTATGCTGAACATGAAAGAGACCCAGAACATGGGCCGGCAATTGTTTATCGAATGGATACCACAAATCATGTACAACCATCACCAGTCGGGGCCGGCCGGCTCAGTGGTTGCCGGGCCGCCTTACCGCGATCCGTTTAATTATGTTTTTGACCCCATGGCCATGACCGGGCTTGACGGCATTGGCGCTTCCATGATTCACCGCCTGAACTTAGAAGGCAAACCTGGATATACCCGGTTAGATGGATCAGTTTTTTCTACCTGGTATAATGGCGGCCTTCGCACCACAACCTATTTCCACAACATGCTTGGCCTGCTCACAGAAATCATTGGCAATCCCACACCCATGGAAGTGCCGCTCGTTCCGAATCGGCTTGTGCCAACCAACGACACGCCCTTTCCGGTAACGCCACAGAAATGGTACTTCAGGCAATCCATTGAATACTCGGTGTCGTTGAATTATGCTGTGCTGGATTATGCAGCGCGTCACAGCGATCAACTGCTTTACAACATTTATAAAATGGGAAAGAATTCTATTGACCGCGGCAGCAAAGATTACTGGACTCCCTTCCCAACGAAGATCGAAGCTATCAATACCGCTTATAAAAACCGGCCGAAGAAACCGGAACCCCCCGCTGGAACGGCAACCGCAGCCTCCAACAATCCCGAAGGCACCAACATTCCTTCCCGATATTACGACAGCATTTTTCGAGTGCCCAACAACAGAGATCCACGTGGCTTTGTGATTTCTTCTAACCAACCCGATTTCCCCACGGCAACAAAATTTGTAAACGCATTGATCCGCACGGGCATTCAGGTTCATAAAGCAAGCGCGGAGTTTTCAGTCGGGAATAAAAAATATCCGGCAGGTTCCTACATCGTGAAAACAAACCAGGCTTTCCGTCCGCATGTGATTGACATGTTTGAACCGCAAGATCACCCGAACGATTTTCAATATCCCGGTGGCCCGCCCGTTCGCCCTTATGATGCAGCAGGATGGACCCTCGCCTTTCAAATGGGTTTTCAGTTCGATCGTTTCATGGAAAATTTTGACGGCCCGTTCGAGGCGATACCGTATGGTGAAATTCAAAATCCCAAAGGCAATATGGAAACGGCTGGTGCCGGATATATTCTCAGCGCCAAATCCAATGCTGCTTTCACCGCTGTGAATGATTTGACCAATGCTGGTGTAACGGTTTATCGTTTACCTAATGGAGTTACGGGAAAAGCAGGAGTGCCCGCGGGAAGTTTTTATGTTCCCGCTTCCGCGAAAGCGAAAACGGTATTGCAAAAAAATGTGAATGATTTTGGATTGAATGTATCGGGGGCTTCAAAAACCCCATCAACCATGACCAAAGTTTCTGTGCCCCGCATTGCTTTGTGGGATGCTTACGGAGGCTCGATGCCATCGGGTTGGATACGCTGGCTGATGGAGCAATATCATTTCAAAGCGGAAATCATTTTCACCAAGGCTATTGATGCAGGAGGCCTCCGCGAAAAGTATGACGTGATCATTTTGGTTGGCGGTGCCGTGCCCGCTGTGAGGCGCGAAACCGAAACACCAGAACCAGGGGGCTTCAACCGCAGAGATCCCAAGCCGGAGGAAATCCCGGCCGAGTATCATGCCATTATGGGCAGGATCACCGCAGACAAGTCTGTACCTGAACTGAAAAAATTCATGGAGTCCGGTGGAAGAATTGTAACGATCGGCACCAGCGCCAACTTAGCCTATCATTTAGGCTTGCCAGTGAAAAATGCATTGACAGAAATCGGCCCGAATGGAATGGAGCGCAACCTGCCCAACGATAAATATTATGTGCCGGGGAGTTTGCTGCGGGTTAATCTTGATTCTACTCAACAGGCTACCTGGGGAATGCCAAATAAAACGGACGTGTATTTTGAGAACAGCCCCGTATTTAAGCTGGCGCCCGAGGCAGTGGCTCAGGGTAAAATCAAACCTCTTGCATGGTTCACCGATGAAGCACCACTTCGCAGCGGCTGGGCCTGGGGCCAAACGTATTTAAAAGGTGGAGTGGCAGCTTTTGAAGCCAACGTGGGCAAAGGCAAGTTAATTTCCTTTGGCCCTGAGATAACTTTCAGAGGACAAGCCCAGGGAACATTTAAATTGTTGTTTAATGAATTACTTCAGACGGGAGATGTGCCGAGGATAAACATGGAGGGGCGGTAGAGATTTCTCATTAAAATACTTCTCTGTTTTCCATCGTTGAACCTAGTTTATGCAATAGCCCCGACCTTTTCCAAAGGAACTCCTTTGGAGCAGGTCGGGGGAAATAAACGAAAAAAAATTTGGCTTTAGCCAAAACTATATTGGGGCTAAAGCCCGTTTGGTTTGTTTCATTTGTTCCCCGACATAAATGTCGGGGCTATATTTTCTAATGCATAATCTGGGTTGAATTTTCATGAACTCATTGAATCACACATGCCCCTCCGGCACAAGCAGCTTCTGCTTGTAGGTCGGTAGCATCATCGGGTTCATAAACTTTGGATAGGTTAATCGCTTTCAGCGCCTGTTCTAATTCTTCGAAGCGCTCGGTGGTAATGTCTTCGAAAGGTGGTTGTTTGTAGTTACCGTTATCATACGGCAGCACACTTAAACCATTGTAGCTGGCTTTATTTTCCCACATCCAGTTCCCCACTTTGTTCCACTCATCATCTTTTATTGAAACCGTGGCCGACACATTGTTTGCATTGTAGCCCAGGCGATAACCATTTCGAACCCATTGCACATTAAACAATTTTACCCGCTCCAGCATATCCATAACATTTTCAGTACGAAGGATGCTTTCTCCAGGGGATCTTTGTGGTATGCAAACAATGGCTTGCCTGCTATTGAGTAAATCGTCTTCAAGAAGTTCCGGGTGACTGATTCTTAAATACTCATACAGCGCCTCATTTTTTCCGATGCGCATTCTTCTCAAATAAAAATCATTGTGCCAGGCGTGAATGCCGGAGGACGTTCCCAGCACTAATGAGCTGGTGCCCGATGGTTTTATGGTGGTGCACCGTGCAGCAAATTCAATCCCGATCTGGGCAGAGACTACAGTGTTTACATGCTTCGCCTCATCGGCTGCTTCCTTCAAATCGAGTTTGGCCACACGACCGCTGGCAATGCCGGTCATGCCCACCCCTATGAGTGCGTCTTGTTCAGTTGTGGTTTTCCAGACTTCCCGCAAATAATGGAAGTCAGTGAAACCCGCCTGTAAAGTTCCGAGGAATGTAGCTGCCCTAACCCGCGCATTTAATTCATCCTGAGTTTCAATATCCGAAACATTTACCTCGCACAAGTTGCAGAATTGAAAGGGTCGTAATGCAATTTCGCAACAGGGGTTCGTGCCCCAGTCGGGGTGGTTGCTGAAATAAAATCCGGGTTCGCCCGCGCCCGACAATTCAATTTTTTTCCAGAGGTCAAAAAATTCTTTTTGTGTAGTGTGCTCACGGGAAAGCACGACTGAATTATTAGCACGGCCGCGCTGCTCATTAAGTTCCCACCAATTTCCGAATTTGCACGTAAGCATTTCTTCGTCTTCGGGCGAGAACAATGAAATCATGGCCGATCTGCGAATGCCACCGGCCAGCACCGCATTGGCAATATGACACATCAGATCGTGACACTCCAGGGGTGACAGTTGTTCGCGATCTTTTTTACGATCAAGAATGGCCATTATGTGAGCATGACAAACTTTTAACGGTTCAGGGCCCGGTGCTTTACCCCCGGCCGTTACCAGCCGCGCACCTTTTGGCCGGATGTCTGTGTAATCAAAATCGGGCATGGCATCACTCAATCCGAAATAAGCCTTCATGATCATTTTAATTGAATCGGCCCAGCCTTCCAGGCTGTCGCCAATCAAAAAACGCCTGCGCTTAACTGCCTTTTGGACAGGGGGCAGTTCACACACATGATGTTGTTGCACAGAGAACCCCACGCCTGTTCCACCCAGCAACAAAAACATGGCTTCCGAAAAGGCGCGGATATCGTTCACGGGCATGTAAGCGCAGTTGTAAATGCGGCTGTTGTTTTTGATAATGGGTAGCCCCGCAAATTGCATGGCGCGCATAGAGGGCAGTATTTTCTTTTGTAAAACCCATTGCATGTTCTCATGGATTTCATATTGCAGTTGGGGATACTTCTCTGCCATCATGTTTTCATAGCGCTCGCATATCTCCGGCCACAATTCCCTGCGTTGCAGTTCGGGCAGGTATCGTGCGTACTTCATATAAATGACAATGTCGCTTAGAATTTCCTGGTTCAGTTCCATGGGTTGTTGGGTTTGAGTTTAAAAGGGGTAAAGGACTTTGTTAATTAGATTCAAGGGGGGCAGTGGGAAACAAAAATTTCAAATGTCAACAGCGCTTGGCTCTTATGCGCCATCGCCAAACATAGTGCCGTACTCCATCAGGGCATATTTTTGGAAAACAGACTGGCCTTTCAGGATATCTTCTTTTGTGAATACCGGGTGTCCGTCCTCAGCAACAAAGGCAGGAATAGGCGGGGCCTCGGTGTAGGTATGAAGGCCGATCATGAACACTCCCGTTATACTCACTGCGAAGATGACGAGCAAAGGCAGCCACCAGTTTTTGGGCTGCAATAAGTAAACAATGAAATTTTGATTTTTCATAAGCGATGGGTTCGACAGGCAAACATAATAAAAGACAAGTAAGTCTTTAAATTATTTATTAAAAAAGATACATTTGTCCTTTAATTAAGCGATTCCCCCGGCCTGAAGGCACACTAAAAGATTTTCAGAAGGAAAAGATTAATTTGAAAGAGCCAGCATTTTTCGAAGGGCACCCTCGGCTTTTTTCCTGACAGGTTCATTGACTTGAACTTGCGGCTCTTCCGTTAACAGGCATTGATACAGTTTTTCCAACGTATTCATTTTCATGTATGGGCACTCGCTGCAGGCACAGGCATTATCTTCAAAGGTAGGGGCAGGCAGCAACGTCTTACTTGGCACTTCCTTTTTCATTTGGTGTAAAATGCCTGCTTCGGTGGCCACAATAAATTTTTGTGACGGGCTTTTTTTTACGAACTCAATCATTCCTTTGGTTGAGCCAATGTAGGAGGCAATACCTAAAATATGCGACTCTGATTCCGGATGGGCAATAAATTTAGCTTCAGGATAAAGCCAATGAAGATCGAGGATTTTGCCAATGGAAAAACTTTCGTGAACGACACAACTGCCGGGCCAGAGAATCAGGTTGCGGCCGGTTTGCTTGATAAGATACTTGCCCAGGTTGATATCCGGAGCAAAAAGTATCGGCTTGTCGGTTTTGATCGAGTTGATAATTTTCACGGCATTGGACGTGCACACCAGATCGCTCATGGCTTTTATTTCCGCACTGCAATTAATGTATGAAACAACCGGTGAGCCGGGGTATTGCCGAATAAACATTCTAAACTCATCTGCGCTGCACGAATCGGCCAGCGAACAGCCTGCCATCGTTTCGGGCAGCAAAACTTTGCGCGAAGGGTTAAGGATTTTGGCTGTCTCGGCCATAAAGCAAACACCGGCCACTACCAGGATATCAGCTTCCGAGTTTGCAGCATACTGCGCCATCTGCAAACTATCGCCAACCATATCGGCTGCATCCTGGATTTCTGGCAACTGGTAATAATGCGCCAGAATGAGGGCGTTCTTTTCTCTTTTCAGTTCGCGGATTGCTTCAGACAAAGATGGTGTAGCGGTAGCGATCATGGCCATATTTTAGAATAAACAACGGCCCGGATTGAATGCCCGGACTTCATACGATTTTTTTTTGAATCAAAGTTAAATAAAAAAGGATAAAAACATCCTTATTTACTGCGATTCGTATGCCCTTGTGGTTAGCGGTTTGATCTCTTCGACCGGGAGTTTTTCAGGAAAGTTAACCCTTTAGACAGGTCTGCGGTTAGCTCCTGAACTGTTGTTTCTTTCATCACCAGGCGAAGATGTTCTTTATATTGCTTAATCTCATGGTGAATAGGGCAGGGAAATTTGTCTGAACATTCTTTCAAGCCCAGGGCGCAGCTATGCAGCACATCATCTCCATCAATGGCTTTTACCACGTCATTCAATGAAACGGGTTTTGATTTGGGATCAATAAAAAAGCCACCGTTAGGCCCTTTAATGGAGGAGACGATGCCCTCCCGGGAAAGGGTTTGAAGAATCTTAGCGGTAAACGGCACCGGTGAATCAATCTCCTTGGCTATTTCATTAATCCCAAGTTTCGAACCATTAATACTTTTAACGGAAATATAAAGCACAGCCCGGAAGGCATACTCGCAAGCTTTTGAAAACATAATGGATTCTTTTTTTCGCCAACTAATTACAAATAATTCGTGGCCTGAACAAAAAAGGTTAGGCGGTTTGGATCGCTTTGTCTAAAAAGTTTTGAAGTAATTCCTTTAGTTGCCGCTCAGCCACATCAAGGCTATCTTCAAATCCGGTCTTTAGTGAAGCGAGTTCTTCATCCAGCTTATGGGTAAGGCCCCGGTAATAGGCAATGCCCCTGACCAGGTTTTCATAAAAATCCTGCACATAGGCCTTCCTTTTGTGATCAAGGGCCTCACGCCCTTCCGCCAAAAGTTCAATCCAATAATCGACATAGAGCCAGAGTTCCTTGATAAACATGTGGGGCCGGTCGGTGCGTTGAATAATATTGGTTCGTCCGTAAATATGGTCTATCATTTTCCACAACGAAACAATTTCAGTAAAATAGGCAATATTGGGGCCGGGGCAGATGTTAATTGCTTCTAACTTCCTAAAAGGTTTGAGACTGTATTTCTTAATGGCTGCATTGCTTAACCCGATGCACAAACATTCTTTATCCAGCACCATTTGTAATTGCCGCTGATAATCGGCTTCGGGTAAATTGAGCGACTGCAAGTGTTCAATTTTCTTTTTTTGATAAGCATGCGAAGCGGTGCAAATGGGTTCTTCGCTAAACTCTGTATTAGCCACCAGATACTTTTCGGTGCAGGGGCTGCCCGGCACACCGTTTCGAATACGGGTCATCTTTTCATTTTCACCCGAGGTGCCCTTCAGGTAATAAAAACGAATACCCAGTGGAGAATTTTTACTAAGAACAACGTCCTCTTCTTTCGCCTGGCTGAGGAGTTTCAGCGTTTGATCGTCAACGGTTGTCGCCTCAGGCACCAACAAAAAAGGAGTGCCCCAACCGGTGCCGTCAATTCCATAATGGTCGCGTAAAAACTTATCCTCAGCGAGGGTGCCAATGCCTCCTTGTACCGTAATCTTAACCGGGTGAGTTGTTGTAAACGCGGCTTTTCCTTTTGCCTTCAGGGCCTGGCTATACATTTCGAATAGAGTATTAATGAGCTCTTCTTTTTTGGTTTTAAATTCTTCCAGGATAGGCCCTAACAAGAGCCCATCGGAAGCGAACGCATGACCCCCACAATTTAATCCTGATTCAATCCGGAATTCACTTACCCACAAACCTTTCTTGGCGAGCATTTTTCCCTGGATCAGGGCCGAACGATAATCGGAAACTTTAATCACAATCTTCTTTTCGAACTCGCCTTGGCTGTCGGCATCAAATGCGGTGAGCTTCTCCATGTAGTTAAACAGGCGCGGGTTCATGCCGGCCGATAAAATGATGGATGAATGGGTAAGGCTACTGTTTGCATAGCCACGCAATGCGGCTACAGCATCGGATCCACCCTCAATGATTTTGCCGTTATCGTCCTTATTGTTCTTATCCAGCTTGGTCATGACGTTTGCATCAATGCTTCCTGATATTATTTGCAACCTTAACCAGTTTTCAAGTTCTGTTTTAGCAACGGGGTTAGTCAGCTTGACCATTTGTTTATATATCTGTTTCAGGCTACTTTCCTCGGGCAGCATCTCAAAGTATTTGCATATCTCGGAGCCAGCAACAAAGGCTGATTTTTTCAGTTTCTCAACCTGGCCAATCACAATCCCGTTGACCAGGTTCAGGTAATCCGTAATCCTCCTGGCGCGATAGTCAGGTTGATCCTTGGTTATGGGATAATACGGCTTACCCTGCTGCGCACAATAATAGCAGCGCATTTTTTCCACCAGGTTATCTTCAATAATAGAAATAACGGAATTGATTCCGAACCGGGCCACCTTTATTGGGGTATCAATGGTATAAGCCAAACCCATTACGGGAATGTGAAAAGAGTGTGGTGATACGGGTTGCATAGGTTTACTTTACATGAAAGGGTGCCAAGGTACGAATAAATAAAGATATAAATGTCTTTTATTTATTACCTTAAATCCGCAGGCTAAAACTTTTGAAGGCTCGCGGAAAATACAGGTAACAAAGTTCAGCAAAATTGTTTGGTAATCACAGCACCCGGAGTC
>JAYUHI010000235.1:0-4621 GCA_043767095.1 Bacteroidota bacterium | reverse complement strand
ATCGCGATGGCCTTTGACTTTATTATTGTTGATGGTGATGTGGTCACACTTCCACAGGTGGATGCCATTGCCAATCTGGTGCTCGGCTTCAGCGTTGGAGTTCAGGGTATTGCCTTCGATCCAAATGTTGGACGAACTCGAAATATGAATGCCAAAAAACGTGTTTTCAAATTGATTTTGAAGGATTTTCAGGTTTTTGGATTCCAGGATTTTGATGCCGGCTATGTCGGTGATGCTGGCCACTCCGGAGTTGATAATCCTGAATCCCTGGATGATTGCGTCATGGGCATGAATGGTTAGGATCTCAAATTTATTTTCTCCATCCAGCACAGGCAAGCCTTCGCCCATGAGTGTTAATGATTTTTTCAGGATGATGTTGCCTTCGCGATAGGTGCCGGGTTTTACCAGGATAGTATCACCCGGTTGAGCAAGGGCTATGGCTTGTTTGATGGTGAGACTTCCATTTTTATTTACAACTATTTGGTTGGCCGTTAAATCTTGCGATGTAATGAAGAGTAAAAATATGGCTACTCCTGTATGAGTCCAAAATTTTTG
Organism: Bacteroidota bacterium; assembly: GCA_043767095.1. Classification (GTDB taxonomy): domain Bacteria; phylum Bacteroidota; class Bacteroidia; order Cytophagales; family Cyclobacteriaceae; genus ELB16-189. The sequence goes on along the minus strand of JAYUHI010000235.1, from coordinate 4,066 downwards.
AACCAAGTAGAAACATAGAAACACCTGCCTGCTGGCAAGGCAGGTAGACAATGCACGTAGTTTGTTTTGCCCAATTATCAAACAATGAATGAATTTATTTATTGTCATCTATGTGAAATTCTATGTGCCTATGTTTCTATCTGGTTCTATATATCCGGGAGATCACAGTCGTCTTGACTGCTTGAAGCGGTCTGACGAATTCAAGATTCATTTAAACTCTGTTTGCAGTTCTCCCCATCCTAAATAAATCGCTTTCCATTTTTTCTTGTATTCTTTCATGGCTTTCTTGGTTTCAAATGCTGCGATCTCACTGTTCATCGGGCTCCGTATTTCGTCCGACTTAAGAAAGAAAGCATGTTCCATCTGAATTAATTTTTCGGGTTGGGTGTAATCAACAATTAATTTGAAGGCTATTTCTTCTCCTTCCATTTCGGCAGAGTTCATGAAATTAACCATGCAGTTCGTATCGTCAAACTTATACACCTTGCCTTTTTTAGTGACTAACTCTGAACCAAACTTTTTATCCATCAAGGTCATCTTGCAAGAGTGGCAGGCGTCTTTACCATAGTTGAGAGGTTCCGGTTCAACATTGCAGGAGATGAGAAGGATCGATATGAAAATTAAGTTACGCATTCGGATAATTTATTTTTTTCTTCTCCATTCATAAACCACCACCCCCAGCACCATCACGCCTGTAGTTACAAAAATCCAGCCTCCAATATCGGGGCCCGAATAAGCGGTGAAATTTAATAATTGTTTCGTACCAATCAGCGGTGGCTGATACGTCATGCCGGGAACCTGAATGGCTGCTTTAGGATTAAGGTTGTGGCCGTAATCATATCCCCATAAATAAAAATCAATTAGCGCTGCGGCCCCGGCTGCCATAAGCAGGCTGAGGTAGGCCCACAACATGAAGCGTCTGCCAATGAACCCCGCGGCTATGCCAAAGGCAATCAATCCACCGAGTATGTAGCCCATGTATTTAAATTCCGGAAACATATCGATTTCAATTAGTTTCATTCCTATGTAATGGTTGAGTGCATTGATAATGCGCACATCACCGGTAATGTTGTTGATCCAGATTTTCATGGTGAGCCACTCGGGGTATTGTGGCGCCCACATTAGTATTTGCCACAGCGGAACAAAATAGGCCACGATCATAATCACTGCCGAAGTGATCACTACTATTCTTGAAATTCCGTTTAGCTTTTTCACTTTGCATGAAACTTAATTTTGTAGTTCGATGGAAGAGATTTCTCAGTCGTGCCTCCTTCGAAAAAGGGCCGGCATTTAACCGGCCCAAGCTCAACCTGAAAGCTATGAATTATAACCTACTGACCAGCGCCTGCGCCTTGGTCTTCGATATCACCGGTTGAGAATTTTAATGGAACGTTGCTGCCGGCTGGTGATACCCGTGCATACCCTTGCATTTCCTGGTGAAGGGCTGAGCAGAAGTCTGTGCAATAGAAAGGCACAACACCCACACTGGTTGGTTTCCATTTTAACGTTTGTGTTTCACCGGGCATGATTAACAATTCGGCATTGGTTGCACCTTTGATAGCAAAGCCATGCGGAACATCCCAGTCTTGCTCCAGGTTAGTGACATGGAAATACACATCATCGCCCACGCGAATGCCCTCAATATTATCGGGCGTGAGGTGAGAGCGGATGGCTGTCATGTAAACATGCACTTCATTTCCTTTTCTTTCCACTTTGGTTTTACCCTCGCCTTTGGCAGCGTAAGGGTGATTGTTCTCTTCGATCTTATAAATTTTCCTGGATGTTGGCATGATCAGGCTGGCCGGTATAGCTTCTGCATAATGAGGCTCACCGGTTGTCGGGAAATCGAGGATGAGTTGCATCTTGTCACCGGAAATATCATACAACTGTGCCGATTGAGTTAACTCAGGGCCGGTGGGCAGGTAACGATCTTTGGTAATTTTATTATAGGCGATTACATATTTGCCCCACGGTTTTTTAGTAGGACCACCCGGAACACACAAGTGACCAATGGAATAGTAGGTAGGAACACGATCCAATACTTCCAATGTTTTCACATTCCATTTCACTATTTCGGATGACACAAAGAATGATGTGTATGCGTTGCCGTTGGCATCAAACTCAGTATGTAACGGGCCGAGGCCGGGCTTCTTAACCTCACCATGCAAAGCCGACTCATACTTAATTACGGGGATGCCATTGAAATCGCCTTCATAATCTTTATTGGCAATGGCAGCCTGAATTTTAGTGAATGAAAACACAGGGATTAAAGCAGCCAACTTGCCCGAGGCAACAATATATTCACCGGTTGGATCAACATCACATCCATGGGGAGACTTGGGGCATGGAATAAAGTAAACAATGTCCGGGAATTCCGAAACATCCAAAACAGTAACTTCATTTTCCATGGTTGATGTAGCGGAATGTACTTTTTCATCATACACATTATGGGCATACTTGACTTTTTCCTTTCGGCCTTTTCCGGCAGCGATATATTCTTCCGCCTTTTTCCAATTCACGGCCATGATAAAGTCTTTGTCTTTCTGCGAAGCATTTACTTCAAGTAAAGTATAGGCTTGCTCGGTATTATAACACGAGAAGAAGAACCAGCCATGAGAAGGGCCTTTACCGGCCCGGCTTAAATCGTAATTAAAGCCAGGGGTGCGCAGTTGAAAGGCAATATTCATTCTCCCGTTTTGCGGATCAACTTTTATGAAACTGATTGATCCCTTGAAATTTTCTTTATAAGAGCTGATCGGCACATCAGTTTTATCTCCCATCGGAACACTGAACCGTGTGCCGGCAACGAGGTACTCCGTATTTTCAGTAATGAAAGGAGAAGAGTGATTGCCGCCACTGTTGGGTATCTCCAGGATTTCTTCTGTTCTAAACGATTTCATACTCACCCGGGCAACCCGTGGCGTATTGTTTCCGTTGGCAAACGCCCAGCGGCCGTCATGCTCACCGTTGGTGGTTGACAGCGCAATGTGATGGAGATCATCCCAGGGAACAAAACCCTGTGACGTGTTGAGCATAGGTTTGGTTTCTTCGCTGTAGCCATAACCACTTTCAGGGCTTGACGAGAAAACAGGAATGATGCGGAACAAGCGCCCGGATGGCAAGCCATACACACCTATTTGCCCATTAAATCCACCTGAAACAAAATTATAAAACTCGTCATACTTGCCGGGGGCAACGAATGCTTTGGAGGCATCACCAACAGCCGCTGGCCCACCTGGGTTTTTTGGCTTACAATTTTGCAGTATGGAGAACGAAGCAATTGCCAACACGGCAACGGCTATTCGATAAATTTGATTTTTCATAGTGATACGTTTGTTGATTTGGATTTTTATTTTTTGTCGGGAGGAAGTAACACGGCATCGATTATATAGACAATGCCGTTCGATCCGCGGGCCGTGCCTAAAACATTCGCGCCATTAACAGTGATCTTGCCGTCTTTTTTGTTGAGCGTTACATTGTCGAGATTCACCTGATTCAGAGTCATGCCATCGCGCACCATGGTTTCAGTAAGCACACCCACATAGACATGGTATTCAAGAATATTTTGCAGGGTGGCTTTGTTCTCGGGTTTCAGCAGGTTTTCAACTGTTCCTGCCGGCAGCTTATCAAAAGCGGCATTGGTGGGCGCAAATACCGTGAATGGTCCGGCATTCGAAAGTGCATCCACATACTGAGCAGTTTTCAATGCAGTTACTAATGTAGTGTGATCAGCAGAGCCAACAGCAATTCGAACAACATCGGGTTGTGATTCACTGTCTTGTACGGTGGATTGACCGCCATCAGTTACTGCAGCAGCAGCCGATTGCGTGTCAGATGATTGTTGCTGGCCGCACGAGGCGAGCAGCAACAAGGAGCTAAAGAATAGTATGGTTTTCATAGGTTTATGGATTAAAAAAGTTGTGTTCTGGTTTTTAAGGCCTCACCCTAAATCCCTGCCTGACCGGCAGGCAGGCCTCTCCTGTCGGAGAGGGACTTGCTCCCTTCTCCTTTGGAGAAGGGCTGGGGATGAGGCCTATTTCTCCCCATCATTTTGTCTCATATACTC
>JAYUHI010000234.1:0-11039 GCA_043767095.1 Bacteroidota bacterium | reverse complement strand
TTTCCATTGTAAAGAAAGCCGTTGAATTATTAAAAGGCAACATTCAGGTAGAAAGCCAGCCAGGCAAGGGAACGACTATTACGGTGACCATACCGGTGCCTCTTCTAGGGGGTCATCGCGGTTGATGTTCGAAGAGTCATCGCGGCCTCTCCTTCGCTGTCATCGCGGTTGAGTCTTGGCGTTAGCCATGACTCATACCGCGATCTGGTCTTCCTTTCATAGCAGGGTGTGTGCGTTGTTCAACCGGATCGCGGCATTCGTTCCTCAGCCGCGATGACTTCTTCGTAGGGGGTGTTGTGCGTTGGCTCTTCGCCTCTTCTTCGAAGAGTCATCGCGGCCCCTCCTACCCTGTCATCGCGGTTGAGTCTTGGCGCTAGCCATGACTCATACCGCGATCCAGTGTAACGGTGCTTTTTTCATAGGCATCTGCGTGCGGTTCTCAACCGGATCGCGGCACTCGTACTGGCCTGCCTGGCGGCATGCCAGTACTCAGCCGCGATGACTTCTTCGTAGGAGGGTGTTGTGCGTTGGCTCTTCGCCTCTTCTTCGAAGAGTCATCGCGGCCCCTCCTTCGCTGTCATCGCGGTTGAGTCTTGGCGCTAGCCATGACTCATACCGCGATCTGGTGTAACGATGCTTTTTCATAGGTGTCTGCCTGCGTTCCTCAACCGGATCGCGGCACTCGTCCTGGCCTGCCTGGCGGCATGCCAGTACTCAGCCGCGATGACTTCTTCGTAGGGGGTGTTGTGCGTTGGCTCTTCGCCTCTTCTTCGAAGCAGTCATCGCGGCCCAGCTGTGAAATCCATCAGGAACGTGAATACGACAACAATCGTGATCGCGATGGTGTTGATTGTATAAAAACTGAGGAGGGAAAAGGAAGACTTATAAGTCAGGATTACTATTACTCCCAGCAAGACGGCTATTGTCACCCGGAACAAAACCAGATAGAAGTAAGACTCCACCCGCCAGTAATCGAGTATAACAAGCAGCAGCATATAGGTAATAGCAACCATGCAAGTCCATCGCAGGGCAATGACTTCAGACGAAAGCATAAACTTGCGATAGGCAAACTCTTTATCAGGCGAGCCGATGGATGGCTTTTGAGTCATAAGTTCTAAGATGTCTTAGTGAAAATTAATAAAAAGTTGGGGTTCTCACAATTCCTTAGGATACATGGTGGATACAAGGGTTGAAGAGCCTGCAAACCCTGTTTGATATTCCTTAAACTAAACATAGTTTTGCGGAGATGATTACCGTTGTGAAGAACCGGCTCGATAATAAAGCGCTGCTCAGAAGTTTCGCTGTGCTGCTGTTGCTGGTGCTTTATTCGGTTGCCTCGTTGCGGATTGATTCCTTGCATCAATTTTTTCATTCCAGGAATATTGTTGAGTTGCATTCGGCTGAGCAGGAAAGAAACCCTTGCCATAAAAATATCTATCACCAACAGCGTGAGGCCGGATGCAAACATCAGTCGCATCTTACAGAAAACGCCAAGTGCCCCCTTTGCGAATTCAAAATCAGCTCCGATGAATGGCTTACAACACCAGGTGCTGCCCCGCATGCCTTTCAACTTCCCGCAATTCAGTTTTACTATCCGGAAGAAATTCCTTCCCCTTCACTTTTTTTACTCTCGGGCAGAAGTCCGCCACAGCACGTTTAATCTGACCTCAGGTCAGAAGTAATTTTTCTAATCCCGCCAAAGCGGGAAATAATTTTCTTTTCAACTAACGGATGAGATTTATAAAGACAGCAGCCTTTGTCTGGATTGGCTTACTGATTTGCATTTCAGCTCAATCGCAGCCGGAGTGTCAAACCACTTTTTCGGGTAAGGTCATTGACGAAAACCGTGAACCGCTTCAGGGTGCCTACATAATTTTAGGGGATCATGCATACACGAGGGTTTCTGATGAGAAAGGCAATTTCAGTTTCAACAACTTGTGCCCGGCTAAGTATGATTTGGTGGTTCAGTACGTTGGGTATAAAACTTATCAATCTGAGATTGTACTCGCTCCCCTCTCCTTTGGAGAGGTGGGGGTGAGGCCCCAAATTAAGGTCATCACGCTATTGCCTGACGTTGGCCAGTTAGAAGATGTAATCATCCGTGCTCATCAGGCTCAAACTGAACACGCGCATAACTCTGCCACATTAAATACCAAACAGCTCACGGAAACCGCAGGGAAAAGTTTGGGTGAAACACTAAAGGAAATTCCTGGCGTGAACACCATCCAGGCTGGCCCTGGAATTTTCAAACCGGTTATTCATGGCGTACATAGCCAGCGGATTTTAATCCTGAACTACGGCATCCGGCAGGAAGGCCAGCAGTGGGGCGCTGAACACGCGCCTGAAATTGATCCGTTCATTGCTTCGAACATTATTGTGATCAAAGATGCAACCGCCATTAAATATGGAACTGATGCGTTGGGCGGAGTGATTGTAGTGAACCCGCCCGAACTGCCCGAGAAGGCAGGCCTTGGTGGTACCATCAATTCGGTGGTTCAAACAAACGGCAGATCAGGAACCCTTTCGGGATTTGTGGAAGGCGGAATCAAAAACCATGATGGCTGGGGCTGGCGGGTTCAGGGAACAACTAAACGATCGGGCGATTATCACACACCCGATTACTCACTCACCAACACGGGTGTTAAAGAATTGAATTTTTCGGCTGCAGCCGGATTGCATAAAACCAATTATGGCTTCGAGGTTTTCTTTAGCCAGTTTCAAACGGAGCTTGGAATTTTAAAAGGCACTTCGGTGAGCAATGTTCAGGATTTACTCACGGCCATGAGCAGCGAGCCTCCGCAATACACCTCTTCATTTAGTTATAACATTGGTCAGCCCCGACAGGAGGTTGGACATCGGTTGATGAAAATGAATGCACACATGAAAAGACCAGGAGGCGAATGGCGCGTGCAGTATGGGTTTCAACAAAACAAGCGCAAAGAATTTGATCTTCGAAGAAAAAGTCTGCAATCGGTGCCCGCGCTCAATTTGATTTTGGAGACGCACACGCTCGAAGCGGAATGGGAGCGTGAAAAATCGGAAACCAAAACCCTTTGCCTTGGCGTAACGGGCATGGCGCAGAACAATGCCAACGTGCCGGGCACACAGCGGATTCCATTCATCCCCAATTTCGTTAATTTTTCGGGAGGCGTGTTTGGGGTAATCCAACGGGTGATTGGAAAATGGAAGTGGGATGCCGGTGCACGCTATGATTATAGGTATTATTTGGTGAAAGGATACGATTATAAAAACGCCTACTTCAGTGATGCGCTTTCCTTTGCCAATGTTAGCGCTACCCTTGGGGCTAATATTCAGATCAACACGCAGCAGGCTTTTCATTGGAATGTGAGCAGCGCGTGGCGACCACCACACGTGGCTGAATTGTACAGCTTGGGAACCCATCAAAGTGCAGCGGCCATTGAATATGGTTTGTTGCTGAATGCCAACACGAATGAAGTGATGGACATCAAGTCGGTTAAATTTAAAAATGAACAAGCGTTGAAAGGCATCGGCACGTATCAATACGCAACGAAGAAAATGGACTTGGAATTTTCCGCGTATGCCAACTACATTGGTCACTACATCTATCTTCAGCCGAAGGGTATCACCGAGAATATTCGCGGAGCTTATCCGTACTTCCGGTATGCGCAAACTGATGTTCTCTTTACCGGTCTTGATGAATCTGTTTCTGTTGCTTTGTCGCCTGCTGTTAAACTCAAACAAAATACTTCACTCATACGCGCGACCAATCTGGGCAACACCGGAAATTTACCATTCATTCCGCCCAATCGTTTTGACTGGTCCATCCGATGGGATCAACCTAACAAATTTGGTTTGAAAGATGTTTTTGTGGAAGTAAAAGCGCGGTTCACCACTCAGCAAAGGCATGCGCCAAGAGTTATTTCGCCAGCCAAAATTCTGGAAGCCAAGCAGCAAGGCATTGATTTGTTTACGACCGATGCTTCCAATTTTGATTTCGCTCCGGCTCCCGATGGTTATTGGTTGTTGAATGTGGCTGCGGGTTTCTCGGTGAAGACCAAACAATCACGCATGGATTTCAGGCTCTCGGCAGAAAACCTGCTGAACCAATCGTACCGGGAATACACCAACCGCTTCCGGTATTATGCTGATGATCGCGGAAGAAATTTTATTTTCTCCGTTCAATTTCATTTTTAAATATCATCATGGAATTCATAATTAGATATGGAATTAGCAGGCTGATGGTTGGTATTATGTTGTCTATACTTTTTTCAGGATGCATTGAAGAGCCGGTGAAAGAAGATGTGCCGGAACTGATTACGAAAGTGACATTAACATTCACCCCAACAGGTGGTGGAGCGGCTATCATCGCCACTGCTACCGATCCGGATGGAGAAGGCGTTCAGAACATCGCCACCAATGGCCCGATTGTGCTTCAACAGAATCAAACGTACACGCTCACGCTTTCGCTGATCAATGAATTAGCTGATCCCTCCAGCCCTGCATACAACATCACGGATGAAGTGCAGAAGGAAGGCGTTGAACATCTTTTCTTTTTTGCCTGGACGAATAATTTATTTTCTGCTCCATCCGGAAACGGAAATGTAGATTCCCGTATGGATGAATTAGATTATGATGATCTTGATGATGCCGGAAATCCTATCGGCCTTACAACCAACTGGACTAGCGGATCAAATCCAGGCACGGCAACTTTCCGTGTACTGCTCAAGCATCAACCGGGTTTAAAATCGGCAACCTCTTCTTCCTCCGATGGTGAAACTGATTTGGATTTAACGTTCGATTTGGAAATCCAATAAAATTTTGACTTTGTAAAGACGGACAATTGTCCGTCTCTACTCGTCATATGTTAAAATACGATTTCATCTGCTTTCTTTGTGTGAAATCAAACCCAAATCTATGAAGTCAACCCGAAGAGCGTTTATGAAAACAGCCGCCATCGCTGGGGCGGGATTATCCATTTTGCCCAATTCCATTTTTGCAAGAAGCGAAGAAAACAGGGCTGGAAAAGTACGGCTGGGTTTTATTGGTGTGGGATTGCGCGGACAAAATCATGTGGAGTTAGCCTTGCTTCGCCAGGATGTAGAGGTGGTAGCTATCTGCGACATTCAGCAGCGTATGATTGATATGACATTGCCCATGTTCACAAAAAGCAATAAACCCAAACCTCAGATTATTCTGGATGGTCCTTACGGTTATAAAAAACTACTGGAGAACAAAGACATTGATGCGGTGGTGATTGCAACACCCTGGGAATGGCATGCTGTTATGTGCGTGGATGCTATGAAAGCAAAGAAATATGTTGGCTGCGAAGTGATTACCGGCATGACGGTGGAAGAGTGCTGGCAGCTCGTTCACACCTCAGAAGAAACCGGCATGCCGCTGATGATGCTGGAAAATGTTTGCTATCGAAGGGATGTTATGGCGATCATGAACATGGTACGCCAGGGTTTGTTTGGAGAATTGATTCATTTACAGGGCGGCTATCAGCACGACTTACGTGAAGTAAAATTTAATAATGGTGTTGATCCTTACGGGAAGGGAGTTGAGTTTGGTGAGAAAGGTTTTTCCGAAGCCCAATGGCGCACGGCTCATTCGGTGAATCGCAATGGCGATTTGTATCCCACGCATGGCATTGGCCCGCTGGCGATGATAGCCAACATCAATCGTGGAAATAGATTTACTCAATTAGTCTCCTACTCTACCAAAGCAAAAGGCATACATGATTACATTGTGAAAAAGGGAGGCGAGAACCATCCGAACGCTAAAATTAATTTTAAACTGGGCGATGTAGTCACCACCATGATCCGCACGGCCAATGATGAAACCATTTTACTTCAGCACGATACGAACCTCCCACGACCATACTCCCTCGGATTCCGTGTGCAAGGCACGAATGGTATTTGGATGGATGTGAATAAATCGATTTACATCGAAGGGAAAAGTAAAGAGGCTCATCGTTGGGAAGATGCCAAAGCCTGGCTTGAGCAGTATGATCATCCGCTCTGGAAAAAATACGGCAACGATGCGGCTGGGGCTGGCCATGGCGGCATGGACTGGTTTGTGTTGAATGCGTTCATCGAATCGGTGAAAAGAAAAACCAACACACCGCAAGATGTTTATGATGCTGTTACCTGGAGCGCCATCACGCCTTTGTCTGAATCATCCATACAACTCGGAGGAGAAAGTGTTGAATTCCCCGACTTCACGCATGGCCAATGGATGTACCGGAAAAATAATTTTGCTGTTGACGATAGTTATTAAAGATCCACAGAAAAATGAAACTCAACGGCCTGACATTTAAAAAATATCTGACTTCGGCCAGGATAAAGAGCCTGGTGAAAAAGCTCGCGCTAAAAATCAATAAGGACTACCAGAAAAAAACACCGCTCTTTCTGCCCGTGTTGAATGGCGCGTTCATTTTCGCTTCCGACTTGTTGAAGCAAGTGAATGTGCCATGCCGGGTTTCGTTTGTGAAGCATGCCTCGTATGAAGGCACATCTTCCGGCTCCCTCAAAACATTGATCGGGTTGAATGAAAGTGTGTTTGGCCAGGACATCCTCATAGTGGAAGACATTATGGATAGCGGAGAAACCCTGAATAAAGTGGTGAGCGAGTTGAAAAGCCTGGGGGCCAAATCGGTTGAGGTGGTGGTGCTGCTCTGCAAGGCGAAAGCCAAAAATCATGAGCTAAAACCGAAGTACATAGGGTTTGAAATTGCTGATCCATTTGTGGTGGGATATGGATTAGACCATGAAGGGTTCGGGCGGAACTTTCCAGATGTGTATCAGTTGGTCAGTTAGTCGATGAGCCAATTGGCACATTGGGTGTACGAAAGTTTTGCAGGAGCGAAAATTTTTATCAAAGACATCTAGCCGAATGAGTTAAACACCTCACCCCCTCTCCAAAAGGAGAGGGGTGCCCTCTTTTATTGACTTCTGCCTTGATAATTGTTCGTGTTCTGTTTTTAAATTGCATTTATATTTTTTTTCCTAATAGAGTAGTGGACTGCTCCCCTCTCCGAATCGGAGAGGGGTCGGGGGTGAGGTGAAATAGGGCGCAAAAATTCCTGTGCCAAACAGTCGTACACCCGGCAAATTGTCCAATTGTCTAATTGATTATTACCTTGCAGCACAAACCAAAACCAAAATCCTATGCTCAACTTAATCTTATTTGGTCCACCCGGTGCGGGCAAAGGCACACAAAGCGAGAAGCTGATTCAGAAATATGGATTTGTGCACATCTCTACAGGCGACCTCTTTCGCCTGCACACCAAAAATGATACGCCACTCGGCAAGAAGGTTAAAGAAATAATGAACAGCGGGGCATTGGTTCCTGATGAGATTACGATAGACATGCTTCAAGAGGAAGTATCCAAAAACCCTGGTGCCGGTGGATTTTTATTTGACGGATTTCCGCGCACCGTTCCACAAGCAGAAGCCCTGGATGCCCTTATGAAAAAAAACGGATCAGCCATTCATCATGTTATCGCGCTGGATGTATCAGAAGCTGAGTTGCGCACACGCATCGCCAAACGAAAACTGGAATCGAACCGGGCCGATGATGCGGAAGAAAAACTCAACAAGCGAATTGATGAGTATTTTGGAAAGACCATCCATGTGTTGCCGCACTACGAAAAGCAAGGCCGCCTGAGAACCGTGAACGGCATTGGAAACATTGATGAGATATTTGGAAATGTTTGTTCGCACCTGGATAAATAAGATTTACTCACACTTGCCTACTGCCTACTTCTTATTTGCCTACTGCCTACTTGACAAATGTCTTCTCCCAACTTCATTGACTACGTAAAATTTCAATCGCGCTCCGGCAACGGAGGGGCGGGCTGTTTGCATTTTCATAAAGAGAAATTTGTTCCCAAAGGAGGCCCCGATGGTGGCGATGGAGGAAGAGGAGGCCACGTAATTTTAAAAGGCAACGCTCAGCTCTGGACGTTGCTGCATTTAAAATATCGCAAACATATCCGCGCAGAACATGGTCATGCCGGTGAAGGCCAAAACAGAACGGGGGCTTTTGGAAAAGATGAGATTGTGGAAGTGCCGCTCGGCACCATCGCGCGAAATGCGCAAACCAATGAAATCATTTGTGAGATTAGTCATGATGGTGAAGAAATAATATTGATGCCCGGAGGCCGGGGTGGAAAGGGTAACACATTTTTCGCGACAGCTACCAACCAGGCGCCACAACACTTCCAGCCCGGTGAGCCGGGGCAAGAGGAGTGGATCATTCTTGAATTAAAATTACTGGCCGATGTAGGTTTGGTTGGATTCCCGAATGCTGGCAAGTCAACTTTGCTTTCGGTTCTCTCAGCTGCTAAACCAAAAATTGCCGATTATGCATTCACCACACTCACTCCCAACTTAGGCGTAGTGGCTTATCGAAACGATAAATCATTTGTAATGGCCGACATCCCCGGAATTATTGAAGGGGCTGCCGAGGGAAAAGGACTGGGCATTCGTTTCTTAAAACACATTGAGCGCAATTCGGTGCTCCTCTTTATGGTTGCTTCAGACTCACCCGACATCAATAATGAGTTCAGTGTTTTACTAAGTGAACTGAAAAAATATAATCCGGAGCTGATGGATAAAAATAAAATCCTTGCCATCACCAAGTCCGACTTGCTCGATTCAGAACTAACCGAAGCCATTAAAAAAGAACTCCCCAAAAGTCTGCCAACCGTTTTTATTTCCAGTGTTGCCCAAACCGGCCTGACTGAACTGAAGGATTTGATTTGGAAGAACCTACAGTAAGCCCTGTCGGGTTTAACAGTGAGAGACTCAGAACCCGACAGGTCTTGTTAAGGAGTCTGCGCCATTGTGGCAATCGGTAGGTTCTGGCAAAATTCTTGTCAATTTGCAGGTTTTAATCATAATCAGAGATGGAGAATAACGTTCAACCCGATCAAGAAGTTGAAAAGAATGAGAATTTACAACAAGCCGTTGAGCCCGAAGAGCAAGTTAGTGAAGCGATACCCGAGCCAAAACCTGATACCCCGAGTGAATTGAAAAAGCTACAGGACGAATTGGCAGAGGCTAAGGATAAATATTTGAGGCTCTATGCTGAATTCGAAAATCACCGGAGGCGCACCACGAAAGAGAAAATTGATTTGATTCAATCGGCTGGTGAGCAACTGCTCAAAGCCCTGCTTCCCGTTGCTGATGATTTTGATCGCGCTGAAAAATCGTTCAAAGAGAAAAATGATAAAGAGTCGGAGGGCTTTTTCCTGATTCAAAACAAGTTCAGGAAAATCCTGGAGCAGTATGGTATTAAGGAAATGGACAATTCATCAGGAGAATTCAATCCCGACTTGCACGATGCCATCACGCAGATTCCTGTTCCTGATGAAACCCAGAAAGGAAAAATTGTGGAAGTGGTAGAGAAGGGGTACTTACTCAATGAGAAAGTGATCAGACACGCGAAAGTTGTAGTGGGGACGTGAAAATTATAATTTAAAACTTGAACTGAGCGAGATGGCAGATGAACCACATAGACACATAGATACCATAGGTTACACATAGGAATATATCTAATGAATCGTTTTTCATCGATTCTGCTATGTGGTTACTATGTGCCTATGATTCTATGTGGTTCAAAATTACTTACTCATTCCTTCTGACTTCTATAATTCCTATCTAATGACTAAACGCGACTTCTACGAAATCTTAGGTGTAGGCAAAACTGCTTCCGCTGATGAATTAAAAAAAGCTTACCGCACAAAAGCCATTCAATTCCATCCCGATAAAAATCCGGGCAATAAAGAAGCGGAGGAAAAATTTAAAGAAGCAGCTGAGGCCTATGAAGTGCTGAGCGATCCGGATAAGCGTTCGCAGTACGATCGCTTTGGACATTCCAAAGGACAGCGAGCGTATCAGGGTCATGAAATGAACATGGAAGATATCTTCAGCAACTTCGGGGATATCTTTGGAGGAGGCGGAGGAAGTCCTTTCGATAGTTTTTTTGGAGGCGGTGGCCGTTCACGCCAGCGGAGGGGTTCTAACCTGCGCATTAAACTCAAACTCTCGCTCGATGATATTGCTAACGGTGCGGAGAAAAAAATAAAAGTGAATCGGTTGGTTCAGGCTGAAGGGGTAACGTTCAGAACTTGCCCCACGTGTGGAGGCTCCGGTCAAATTAAAAAAGTGGTTAACACCATGCTGGGGCAAATGGTTTCTGCCTCCACGTGCCACACCTGCAATGGTGCTGGCCAGTCTGTAGATAAGCGGCCGCCAGGTGTTGATAGTTCAGGATTGATTTCCAAAGAAGACATGATCTCCATCAAAATTCCGGCAGGCGTTTCTGATGGCATGCAATTATCCATGTCGGGCAAAGGCAACGATGCACCCGGTGGTGGTGTGCCGGGCGACTTGTTGATTTTAATTGAAGAGCAGGAAGACCATGAGTTAAGGCGCGATGGCAACAATATTTTTTATGATCTCCACATCAGCTTTATTGATGCGGCCCTGGGCACTTCGGTTGAAGTGCCTTCCATTGGCGGTCGGGTTCGTTTGAAGATTGACCCGGGAACCCAAAGCGGAAAAATCCTACGCCTGCGCGGCAAAGGCCTTCGCGACCTGAACGGCTATAGCACCGGAGACCAACTGATCCACATCAATGTGTGGACACCAAAAAAACTTTCATCTGAAGAAAAAGCCAAACTCGAAAGCCTGAAGGCATCCCCCAATTTTCATCCCCACCCGGATGCACACGAGAAAAGTTTTTTTGATAGGATGAAGGAGTTTATTGGGTAGTAGGAAGGTGGAGGATATTCAGAGTTTTATTTTTAGTGCTTGAAAAAACTCCAACAAGTTTAACGAATCAATTCCAAACTCCTTTGCAATTGGTGGAATTCTGTTTGCTTTTGTTTTGTGTTCTTGTGTAACAATGAATGCATTCTCACATATCGCCATCGCAATCAGGTATGGATCTGCCCAGGGGGCGGGTCTGTTCATATTATTATTCCAGTAATCAGGATTGAATTTACTTTTTATCAAGGACATTTTGCTTATTTGACAATTATCCATTCC
>JAYUHI010000233.1:0-1931 GCA_043767095.1 Bacteroidota bacterium | reverse complement strand
TGGAATGCCACCATGTTACAGGCCAGGCCGATTTTATTTTACGGATCGTTTGCTCTGATATTCCCGCTTACCAGAAACTGATGTTGGAAAAAGTTTCGAATGTGGATGTGGTTGACCACATGCAATCTATGGTAATTTTGTCCACCTTTAAGGAGAGCAAAGTAATTCCCATTCCATGACCGAAACAACTTCGGAAAAAACCTTAGTACTCAACGATGAGCAGATCCGCAAGAAGATAAGCCGGATGGCGTATGAGATTTATGAAAATAATTTTGAGGAGAAGACTTTGATTTTGGCGGGCATTGATGGGCAAGGGTACATCCTCGCCCAACTGCTGCAAAAAGAGTTGCAAAACATTTCCGGTTTGGTTTGCGTGGTTGTGAAAATCAGCATCGATAAAACTTCTCCCGAGACCAGTGATGTTGTGTTGGATTTTGAATCGAAGGAGTTGAGTAAACAAAACATTGTCTTAGTTGATGACGTGTTGAACACGGGCCGGATGCTAACCTACGGCATGAAACCGTTTCTCTCTATGATCGTGAAAAAGATTGAAGTGGCCGTGTTAGTGAATAGAAGTCACGCACAATTTCCAGTGCTGCCAAAATATACCGGCTACGAACTTTCCACCACCCTGAACGATCACATTGAAGTAGTGCTCAGAAAGAAATTTGCCGTTTACTTGCACTAATTCTCCTAACCCTATTGCCTAATCCCTAATGCCTAAACTCACCATGTCAGCAGTCAAAAAAGAAATCAAGAAAATTACAACGCACCAGCTTCAGGAAATGAAAGCGCGTGGTGAAAAAATCTCCATGCTCACGGCTTATGATTACAGCATGGCCAAGTTGATTGATGGCGCAGGCATTGACGTGATTCTGGTTGGCGACTCGGCCAGCAACGTGATGGCCGGAAATGAAACCACACTGCCCATTACGCTCGATCAAATTATCTATCATGCTACTTCGGTGGTGCGGGCTGTGAAGCGCGCGCTGGTGGTGGTGGATATTCCTTTCGGTTATTATCAGGGAAGTTCCGGTGAAGGCTTGCGTTCTGCGATTAGAATCATGAAAGAATCTGGCGCACATGCGGTGAAACTGGAAGGTGGTGCAGAAGTAAAGGATTCTGTTTTGAGGATTCTGAGTGCAGGCGTTCCGGTGATGGGTCATTTAGGATTGACGCCTCAATCTATTTACAAGTTTGGAACATACAACGTACGTGCAAAAGAAGAAACGGAGGCTCAAAAACTGTTGGAAGATGCGCAATTGCTGCAGGAGTGCGGCTGTTTTGGCATTGTGCTCGAAAAAATTCCTGGCGACCTCGCCAAGAAAGTTTCGACCAGTCTTTCCATTCCTCTGATTGGCATTGGTGCCGGCCCCGATGTGGACGGCCAGGTGTTGGTGATGCAGGACATGCTGGGCATCAACAAAGAATTCAAACCCCGCTTCCTAAGGCGCTATGCTGATTTGGATGCCGTGGTGACAGGCGCAGTTAAAAAATATATTTCTGATGTGAAGGCGAAAGACTTTCCGAGCAGGGAGGAGATGTATTGAGAGTATGAACATTGAAAAGCAAATACGGTATTGGTTAGACGGGGCGAGTTCAGATTTTGAGGCTGCGGAAGCTTTAGTTCAAAACGGAAAATTTTTACAAGGTTTATTTTTCTGTCATCTAGTAGTGGAGAAAGCTTTAAAGGCGCACGTTACAAAAGTAAAGAATGAAGTGCCTCCTAAATCGCATAATCTTAATTACCTTTCGGAAAGGGCGGAAGTTGAAATCCCTGGTGATATTCGAAAATTTTTTGGTGTATTAACTAGATTTCAATTAGAGGGGAGGTATCCTGGCTATCACCCTGAAATCCCTTCCAATAAAGAGTGTGATCAACATCTTCAAAAGACAAAAGAAATTTTAGAATGGCTAACCAGGATATTATA
>JAYUHI010000232.1:0-4633 GCA_043767095.1 Bacteroidota bacterium | reverse complement strand
TCATCAGGAGCTTTCCTTCAAAGCCAGAGTATTTCCTGTTGTTTGATGGATCTGTCCACGCTGGCACCATCTTGAACCATAACTCAGTTGCCTTAGTTACGCCATTGAAAACCAGGTTGCCTTTGGCCACATAACCATCTCCATACTTGCTTACGCTGGTGCTGGTGAATTTGGCATAACGCTTGGCGTTTAAGGTAATGGGTTGGGGGGTTCCCTCTGAAGGCGTAGCGTTATCGGCAGTAATTCCAAACGTTCCCGCAATACAGCCCAATTCAGTAAACATGGTTAATGGGTTGAATGGTGGGTTATCGGCAACTGTTGTGCGGTTGTCCCTTCCACCGGGAGTGCGCGTGTTGATACTGGCCAGGTCAATTTCAACATCAATGGATGCGGCTGCCAGGTTTGCCGGATCAACACTTACATTAAACTTGCTGGTTTGGCCAAAGCTTCCGGTAAAATCGGCTTCGTTGCCGCGATATGCGAATTCAAATACAACCGAGCTGTGGACATTGTCAAAGATCCAGGCACCAGTATTAGCGTATGCGCTGCCGGTCCAGGAATAAGCTGCGGAGAGGGCCTCAAAGGCGGCTCCACTTTGACCAACGGACACCAAAGTAAGGTTTTGAGAGACATCTGCCGAAACTATCTCTACTGTAACATCGGTTGCGGTCGCGAAGGTCAGTCCATCTAAACGGCCTGCAACATTTTTGTTCTCTGAATAATAAGAACCAGAGAGATTATAACTACCGGCCGCAAGATTGTCAAAACGGAAGTCGCCAAGATTGTCAGCTACAGTGGAAACAGTTGTGCTGGCGGTTACATCCTCCAGGCTAACAATGGCTCCGCTGGCATTTGCGGCAACACCACTGGCATTAGTAAAGGTAACTTTGCCGGATAACGTTGATAGGGGCGTAACAACAGTCTCATCTTCACTACATTTCGTGAACAGGAGAAACGCGAACAACAACAAAAGGGTAGAAAAGAATTTTAGAGTTTTCATATAATTGATTGTTTAATTTAATAAATGTTGTGTGCAGAAAACATTGTAAAAGAACAATCTGGAATAACAATCCTGAATGACAGTAGTCAAACTCAAATATGATTTTCATCACTTAAAAGCGATGACTCTACAAATTTCTGCAGGCTAATTATTACTTGAATGAGTACCGCACAACAGATTGCTGTAGGAATTGAAGCCAATCCTTTTTTTGATAAAGGGTTGTGTCAATGTAGTGCACACCCGAAGTTGCCGTTAACTCCAATCCATTTTCTTTCATCAGGAAAACAGAGACGTTGAAGTTAAGAAGGGTATCAGGTTCGGGCAGGATTTCAATTTCAACAAAATACTCACCCGTATCAATTTTACCACCATCATCCTTGAGCAACATTCTATGAACAAACCAATGCGGAGGCATTAAACTGTCGGGGTGGATTTTTTCATTCAGATCAAAGCCTTGATAAAAAGGCCATTGCCCGCCTGATTGGTTTGTAATGGTATATTTTTGTTTAGGGATATTGGCCTCCAGATAGGTTCGGATTTTCTCTGCCCCGGTATCATCAACCGGTGTTTGAACAGTGAAATAGTAATTTTTTTCCGGGGCAACGTCTTTACCTGTGTAGGAACAGGCTGTCACGAAAATTATTAAAACCAAAGGGGAAAGAAAATGATTATGTGTCATGGCCTCCTTTCTGTGAGGGTTGCTTCCGGGAAGAGGTTATCCTTCACCGAAGGAATACATTACGGCTCCCGTTGGTTATAGTAAGACCGGTTCGAACGGTTTGGAATTAACGCTCAGCACGGGTATGTCGGTGTGAAATACAAGTAACTCCGTAGTGCCCACTAAATATTTGGCCGTGTGCTGCCGGTCGTGCGTGATAACGGCAATCATATCGGCTTCTATTTCTTTGTAATACTCACGGATTCCAGCCACCGGGTCGCTTTGTGAATGAACTGCCTTGATGAATTTCTGATCGGGATGGCGCTCACAAAATGCATTCATTTCATTTTCTATTTTCATCGTGTCTTTGAACTTTTCCAGTGAGTTTACATACAAGAGGTAAATGGTTGCCCCCATAGCTGCTGCAAATTTTTTCACCTCCCCGAAAGGTTTGTGAACATCCTCATCGAAAGTAAAGGGGAATAAAATTTTCTTTATTTCTTTCTTTTGAAATTCGTGTTTGGCAGCCAGTACAGGACAGGTCGCTTCGCGAATGACGCGCTGAATGTTCGAACCAATAAAATAACGGTCTGGCCCTTCATTGCCGTGTGAGCCCATGATAATCAGGTCTGCATGTAACTGCCTTGCCTTCAAAACTATCTCCTCGTAGGTTATGCCATGGGTGATCACTCCATTCACCTGCAAATCACTGTCAATGTCTCTGCTAATAAGGTCGTTTAGTTTACGTTTTGCCTCCACAGTTTTGGCATAAATATGAGGATGATCCAATCTTTCTGATTCAGAAATCCCCTCCCAGTTAACCATGCTGATGACATTGTGGTGGAGGACAATCGGGCAGTCGGTTTTCGATGCGATCGTTGATGCTACATTAATCCCCACGGTTGCGTACGCAGAGAAGTCAGTTGGAACTAGAACAGTTTTCATATTTGTGTGGTTAAAATTATTTCTTATGGATAGAGTATGTCCAGATTGGGCATTGCGCGTGGTTCACTACATCTTCGGTAATGCTGGCTGAAATAAAATGTGATAAGCCTTTTCGACCGTGGGTTGCCATAGCAATCATATTGGCCTTCACTTCTGCGGCAAACGAAATTATTCCATCTGGTTCGTAGCGGTCATTCCGAATGTTTAAGGTGAAGTTGGTGAACTTGTAATGCCTGGCATAGTCATTCAAATCCTGGTCGCGGACGAAATTAAAAGGGGTGTTCAAAAAAAGTATATGCAGCTTGGCATCAAAAAACTCCTGAAGTGATTTTAGCTTCTTAATAAAATCCCCTTGGGTCAATTCAAGGGATGTAGGGAAAACGATGTTCTTTATAGATTTGAACGGAACGGCTTTACGGATTGCAAAAACCGGCACTGTGGAAAATCGAACAATTTTTTCCGTATTGGAACCCACAAAAAATTCTGCCCAGCCAGAAGCGCCATGCGTACCCATAAGCACCAAGTCGCATTTTTTTTCAATAATAAAATCACGGACCATGGGTGTTATCGGCCCAACCACAACTGAAAAACTGACTTTGGCAGACCCTTTCCCATATTTTTCTACCATCCTTGTGTACTTCCTTTCCGCATCTCCCCTTAATTCCTTCATCAGCCCCTCATCAAAAGCATAGGCAGGCAGGCCGAAAGCACTTACATTGATTACGGGTAGCTCGATTACTTTTAAAACATGGACAGTGCCACCGCTTTGGGAGGCAATATCAATCGCAAATTTAAAAGCTTCCACGGCTGGATTGGAGAAATCGCATGGCACTAGTATCTTTTTCATGGGTTGCTTATTTTTCGAAATGTGGGATTTCAAAGCAAAGGGAAGGATGATGCATAACATGACACGAAATGACTATTGTCATGGGCAGGCAGTTATTGAACTTCATGGTAATGTGATAACTGAACCCAACCTGTTGACTGGTGGGGGCGACAACCTGAATGCCGGTTATTGTCTGGGGCTCCTGGCCGGTTTTGAAATTCAACATTGCATGTTGCTCGGCATGGCGGCCTCCGGTGCTTATGTGCAAAACGAAACAAGCCCTACAGTAAACGACATCCAAAAGTATATCGGGGAATGGACTGACAAACTGGAAGTTCTTGAAGAGGTGTTCGCATGATTTTGCAACCGGGAAGATTCAGATAATTGAGGACGGGGTGAAAGAATAAAAAGTACACCCGTCCGCCACAACCCGGTATCCGTGTTACAAAAGAGAAGTTTAGATTAATGCCCTGTTATATAATGTTCGAGCTCCTCTATGATTCCCCTTTGTTCTTCCATAATATATTTTACCAAATCTCCGATAGAGATAATGCCAAGTAATTCCCCACCATCCACTACGGGCAAGTGCCTGATTCTTTTTTCTGCCATGAGGCTCATGCATTGTTCAATGGTTGTGTCAGGGGTAACGGTATAGGGCTTTGGGGTCATCACATCACTTATGATGGTATGCCTGGGGGACAGGCCCTTAACGGCTACCTTACTGGCGTAATCCCGCTCGGTAAAGATGCCTGTCAATTGGCCATTTTTAGTAACCAGTACACCGCCAATGGTTTTCTCAATCATCAAAAGCAATACATTGAAAACGGTTGACTCCGGCTCAACCGAAAAAAACTCCTTTCGGGTGCCCAGGATTTGTCTGACTTTTCCCATGGTTATTCATTGTTTCAGGAGCTAAAGTAGGTGCTTTATAAAGCCTGTAAAATGACTTTCATCATAATGCATTATGACAAACCAACGGTGCTTTAACGAATTCTTAGTTCAGATTTTATCGAACACATTTATCGACAGAGAGGCTCTGAGATTTTTCCATACAAAGGTAAACTTGGAGAATTTTACAGAACTAATTGGCCCTTGAGTTATTTAGTGGACTTACGCACGATCTTTAAAATTTCTACAAAATCACAGGTTATATCCATCAATTTTGCATCAAAAACAAAGTTTTGCGTAACTCCTCTTAATAATT
>JAYUHI010000231.1:0-11079 GCA_043767095.1 Bacteroidota bacterium | reverse complement strand
TGAGGTAATCATATGAACAATCGTGTAACTATTTTACGCCCCATGATTTAGTTTACAACAAAATTAAGGTCGTAGCGGGACGCTACGACCAGTGGTGTGGCAGGCAGTGAATGATGAATGTTGATTTTAGATTTTAGAAGTGGTTCCCCAAATAAGAATCAATTCATTCTGCACTCCTCTCCACAAACCGATCATACATTTCTTTGAACTCTTCGTGTTTGTATTTTCCATTAACCGGTTTTTCTTTTCCGGTCTCGGCCTGGTTTATCAATTGAAAATAACTTTGCGGAAACTCATCGGAATACATTTTAGGAAGAACACTCACTTTGGTCAACCCCAAATAAAGAGTAAACAGTAGAAAGAGGGAAGCCAGAACAACGGAACGATCTTTAAACCGGCTCACGAATTTAAACCCGGAAGTTTTCTCTCCTTCCAGCATTATGTCTTTCTTTAGATAGGATGCCGCTATAAATCCTATTAGCAGGGCAAATGCAATTGCCCCCGCGGGTTCTGCCAGTGATGGAATAAACGGGACGGTCACCATACTCAGGGTGTAAAAAATAAGGCTCAGGTGAAAACAGGCAACGAGCACCGAGAGCAACTTGTTCCGGGTGCGCACTTCGCTATACGTTTGGATAAGTTTGTTCAGGTAAACTGCAACCAATACAACTCCGGCAGTTCCAAAGACAAATTCAACCAGGGCAAAATGGATATAAAACACCCTAAAGCCCAGGACCAAGGAAAGCATAATCAAACTTAACAATTCGAGAAAGTAGAGGTACCCAGTCTTTTTCTTGGTAAACGACCGCATAAGTTGAAGTGCAAACAAAAAACTAAATGCGAACGATACAATCCCCAGGATAGTAATACCATAATCGTTCTGCGCCATAGCGGCAAAGGACCCCATGATGAGGAGCACAAATAACAAATAGTAAAGCGTGTTATACTGCCTCATTTAATTATTTTGATAAAAAACATATACTTGTTCCCATGTATAGAACTGATCCATCGATTTCCATTCCCTGGCAGAAGTCTGGCTTTCACTTTTCTTGCACTCTTCCCACAAGATCAGGTTTCGGCAATTCAAATCTTGCGATTCGGTGAAGGTACTTGGGATAGAGCTCATAGCCTTATAATAGTTTCCTTCCCTGGCCACTCCCCAGATCATCTCAAAGTGTCCACCTGTTTTTGCATTTTGAGTAAAGTCACGCAAAATTTCCAATGCTTTTGAATTGACCTGCTCACCGCCAATGCTGGACAATACATGCACCAGGTTAAAACGGTTGTCCAGCGGAGAGGCATTGAAATCAATTCGCTTATTGATTGAGAAAACAGAATCCAGGTAGACAAAAGTCATGGCGCTGGTATCTTTTCTATAAGCATTTTCAGCCATACTGATATAGCTGTAAACCTTCTGATAGTCTTCTTTCATGCGCTCAGCAAGGCCCATTGCTTCTTTATGCCTTCCGTGCAAAGCCAGGTTTACGCTCAGGTCCTTTAACTGGTTGAGAAAGAAGGTGGTCTCAATGTATTCATATCGATTGGATGACCGTTGAAGGGTGACCTGATCGAGTTGTCTGAAGTACTTTAATCCATTCACTGAGTCTCCGCTCTCCAGGAAACGATTAGCCAAAATAATGGTAGGTAAGTTTTTATCAAAATTTTTCCCTTGCGGATGGGCTTCAACAAATAAAAGAATATCAGTTAAAACCTTATCCGACAGTGGGTAATCCTTCCTGTATGCACCGCTATTCAAGAAAGGATGAACCTCAAAAGCTTTGGATAACCACAAGTGAATGGACTCGATATCGCTGGCGGTT
Organism: Bacteroidota bacterium; assembly: GCA_043767095.1. Taxonomy (GTDB): domain Bacteria; phylum Bacteroidota; class Bacteroidia; order Cytophagales; family Cyclobacteriaceae; genus ELB16-189. The sequence goes on along the minus strand of JAYUHI010000231.1, from coordinate 9,259 downwards.
TGGTAAAGCTCATTCAGCAAATCTTTTTCCTTCAGATAAACGAAAAAGGCATCGGAATGGTAGGGCCTGCTAAACCAGCCATCCATGTAGTCCGGGTAAACGAAAAGTTGTTTGCGGGTGTAAGTTCTTGTCCGAACGCCATCGGTAAAGTAGGGTATCGTGATGGTCGCGTTTGTGTTCACATAATCCTGGCTTACCAAACGGTAATGCGAAATTGCTTTTTCAAAAAGAGAATTCAACTGAGCCTTATCCAGCGGCAAATACCGGTCGTAGTGATATTTGCTGATGAACATTGCCTTCCTTTTATAATTCATGGCCAGCAAAAAATTGCGTTCATCCGGATTCTTAACTTCATTGATCACTTTCTGGTAATCTTCCATCAGCGCATTAAATACTTCACGGTGCGCAAGGCATAAATTCAGGTTGAAGTATCCCTTATACGACCGGCTTTGCTTGTACACATTAATATTATACAGGTGATAGATATAGCCCGAACGGAGCACGGCATTCCGGTAAAGGGTGAGTGGGGGATTACCCTCCGTATTTGAAGCAATCCACTTCACCAGTTGCGGAGCTTTACTGCGATAACCGTATTGATAGAGGTATCCTAAAACATTGATATGATTATTAAAGACTCTGGCCAGTTCCAGGTAATTCTTTTGCCCATTCCTGATCAGGTTATCAAAACACCAGGTGATGCCCTCCACATCGCCTGCAGCCGCATAAAGCGAGGCAAGCGTATGATATCCGCCATTGAAGTCACTCGGCTCCCTGCCATTGGGCTCAAAGCTTCCCTTCGGATAGAATGCATTAAACGTTGCCAGGGACTTGTCACCCGCCCGTGGTGAAATCAACTTGATCAGCTCGGAAATCTCTAGTTGGTCTGGATGAGCAAACGTTAGCCAAAGCTGGATGGCCAGGTTCAATTCGCTGGGCACGGTGGGCCGGATCAATTTGACGTTGTTAAAGAAATGAACCGCGAGCATATGGTTGGCATTCGCCAGTTCATTTATGGTTTTCTTCCTCGCTTCACTGGGATTGTGATATTCATCATACACCAGGTGAATGATGAATTTATTCCGGTGGATCAATGCGAACTCCGGATCTTTTTCAAACTCCGGATCAGTGAAACCCTTCAGGGTAAATTCAATCAGCTCCCTCTTAATCGGATTTCGAAAATGTTTGTCATACTCCAGGAGAAGCCTGTAGGACTCAATGGCCAGGCCCACTTTGCTTTTGATGTCCAGGCTGCCCAGATAATTCAATATGGTTCCGGGTTGATAGCGCTCCTCGGTAAGTAAATAACTGGCTTTGGTATTATTACCTACCTCCGCACTGGGCAAAAGGTTCTTGGCCTGTGAACGGATTTGTTCTATCACCCGCTCGTTTCGCTTCTGTTCGGCATCATACCAGTAAAAACCACTCAACACCAGCATGATAAAAATAGCCAGCAGGGTGGCGATGCGCTGCGTACCGTATTTCATAAACGCGCGCGTGATCGCTACTTGGCCTGCGCTCCTTTTCAAAAACTCCCGGGTGTCGGATAAAATCTCGCTCGATTCAATGTGCGATTGCCCGGCCGGTCCCTGCCCGTCCTGCGCGTGGGCAGGGCGATGGTCTCCATTACTATCGTTATACCGGTTGATCCAGCCGGCATTCGGCTTGCACTTGACATACCAGTTCTCAAAATAGGTAAGCGGCCCGATGGGCAAGAGATAGCCGCTGCTCTTTCCGTTCTTCTTCCAACGGTTTAATTGCGTCCTGAAATCAAGGAAGGTTGTGTAGAATTCAAATTCCGTTTTGGCCCACCCGTCCAGCTTATTCCAGTTCCGGATGAGGCTTTCGTGAGTAATATCCAGAACCGTATCCTCAGCAAGAGCGTGCGTGGCAGGCTCTTCCGTTTTAAAAGGCCTGATGAAGGCGTTACCTTCTTCCCGGTAAATGCTGAGCGCTGCGCCCACCTTCACTGCAGTAAGGCCTGGCGTGTTAATAATATCCGTGATCTCTTTCAGGGTCATCCGGTTCCTCACCGCCCGGCTATTATCAATTTTGGTGAGGCAGGCAAAAGTCATTGCGACTATTTTCTTTGCTTCCTGGCGGGTAACGGGGTTTTCAGGATGTAAGGCATTGTGGTATTCCCAGGCGCCTTCATACAGGGAGTTCGCATGGATCTCAATAACTTTGTTGAGGCCCGTGCTGTGAAAATAGCTGCGTTTATATTCAGGTAACAAATGAAACCATTGAAGGAATCTTTGCTGGTCATCATCCGGTAATTCACTGGACGGCATGCCACCAACCATGGCATAATGAACAAGATCCATTTCTTCGCGGCCATGATCGGCCGCCAGCCAAATCTGGCTGAGGGTATGCTGCAGGATTGGTAGCTGATCAATGCCTTCGGCCAGGTCAAATACGAGGCGCTCAATCAATCGTTGAGTTATCCGGTTGCCGCTCAATACCGCGGGCTCTTCAATAACCTGCTTTAAATCTTTTCGCTTTAGCCGGGGAACAAAAAACTGCGAGAAGCCGATGTATTCAGGCAGGCCCCTGAAGGCCGCACACTGCCCGATAAAATCGGATCGCATGGTGCATATCACGTATACCGGCAAACTGCGCTTTAAGGCGATGCGGGCAGTTTCGAGAACGAGGTTCACTACAATTTGAGAATCCTGAGATAACGCTTCATTATAGAAATTCTCTGGATTGGTGAAGAACTCCTCAAACTGATCCACCAGTATTAAAAGGTTGGCGGCCTTTCTTTTCCTTTCCTTCCTGCCGCTGTCTGATAATCCTATCCAATTCTCATCCTGCTCATCAATGTAGAATTCAGAGTTGGTGTACAAGTCAACCAGGGAAGAGAATCCGCGCCTGAGTTCTGTTTCAATGGTGGAGGGCTGTCGGCCAAATTTTTCAGCGAGTGCCTTCGCCATGTTTTTCACGGGGCTTCTCTCGGGTCGAAAGTCGGCCACCACCCAATTGGTATAATGGGCTTTAAAAAAGCCTGCGCGTGCATTGGGAATCAAGCCGCCATAAATCAAAGATGACTTTCCCTCACCCGAAGCGCCCGTGACCATGAGAAACTTATTCTGCTCCAGCAAGGCCGTGATTTGATCCACCTGAATATCCCTGCCCTTGAAATACAGACTTTCCTCTTCCGTGAACGACCGGAGGCCGGTATAGGGGCAAATGGTTTCTGTTTCAGTCATATTAGTACTTCATAATCCGGACTTCGTTATTCTTTGAATTTTATCTTTCATCAGTTATCCTCATTCACATAATTAATAAACCGGTTATTGATCTTTTGTATCTCATTGTATTGTTGCCATTCCAACTTATTCTCATCCCTGCCCCAGGCATAACCGTAAAGAATATTCCAGAGAAATCGTGCATGGTCGGCATCGGAAATATTTTCAATAATTTGCTGTTGAGCTCCGAAAAGGTCACCGTGAAACGCAAACGATCGTGTTATGCGAAGGGTGGGATCAAACTTGCCCCCGATATTCTTTATTGTCCTGTAGGCTTCCGCGGCATTCCTGTCCGGATCCTGCAAGGCGATGACATGGGCAATCAACTGCCGGTTGGGCTGACCCGTTGAAAGATTTTCAATGCGGGTTAATTCCATCCGGGAGGAATCCAGCAACCGCTGAACCACGGGACTCTTTATCTTTTGCTCCAGCAATTCTCTGGCAGCGAAAGCATACAGGGACGACCTGTTGATTGGATTTTTAAAAACACGTACGAGCCTGTAGGCTTCATCAAGATGATTATACTTCGCCAGCCCCGTGATGGCCATGGCAATCAATCGGATAGATTGACCGTTGACGGCATTGCCAAAAGGACCTGCGTTCCGCAGCAGATTCATGAGCTTGCCCAGGTCTAGTTTGTTATAATACAAAACGACATTTACGCTGTCATTTCTTTCATAGCTTTCGTTCGCAAGCAGGAGATAGAGCAGGTTGAAATCAGAAAACTGCGCGGCCTTCCTTTGAGCCAGCTTATCTTCCAGAGAAGTCAAGGTTTGAAAATCCATTGGCGCCCGAAGAGTACCTAGCCGAAAAGCAACGTTCACGAAGTAGTTTTGCATCCACCTGGAAATGTAAGATAGCTCACGATCGCTGTACAATTTATCAAACAGATTCTTGTCCAGGACATACTGGACAAAGACACCAGATTGAAAAGAATAGTAAATGCCTCTGCCTTCAAACGGCTGAAAAGTCGTAACGTAATCAGGATATAAAAAGAGTCCTCTGCGCGGGCCCGAGAGGTTGGTTTCCGATTCATCGGCTATGATCGGTTGGGCGAGAAATTCCTGATTCACCCGGCCGTAGTATTCAAATGCCTTATCAAATAACGGATAAACAGTCTCCTTATCAACGGGCGTACCGCTTAAATCAAACGATGCATATCGCATCACGCCTTCAGCTCTATACGAAAGCGCTAAATAGAAATTCCGTTCATCGGCAAGATTACTTGCTTGTTCAATGCTTTCACGGTATCGCGCAAAAAAGAATTCCAGTTGGTCAAGGCCGCCAAATTGTAAATTCAGATTACTAATGTCGCCACTCTCATTCGCGCTAAAAAAGGTCATCCCACCGGGATTGCTGCGTCCTATCGCCCTTTCGTAAAACTCTTTCTCGTTTATTTTTTTTCGTGCACAATATCCTTTCACGAATGCGTTGAGTTGGGCGGTTTGATTGTAGGCGTAATACACGCCCGCTATATTCGAAGCGTTATCAAGCATTTGATTATAATCATTCCCAAAATAGTTTTGGTTGTACTTTAATAATGTATCGATGCACTGCAAGGCCCGGTCGGTATTTCCCAGGGCGGCATAGAGATAGGCAACTTCCTGGTATAACCCGTTAAACTTGAACCCGTAATTAAATCCACCTTTAACCCCAAGCAAATCTTTAGCGTAGTTTCTCAACACCCAATCCGGGCGGTTAGAATTTTCAAAGGGGGAAAGCACGGATAGAATGTTCTGCAAGTCCTTCGGGTCGAATGCCCTGTAGTTAACTGCATTTTCGAGGGCCATGTTAAAACTCGTTATGTCTTTAAATGCAGGGGCCTTCGTTTGCAAAATATGATTGACAACCGCGGCCGAAAGTTCTGCGTTTTGTTTGCACAACTTATCAATCTCTGCCGAAGGATTATACAAGTAAGCCAACCCGGCAGTGGCCCGGAAGAAATTTATTTCCTTGAGGAACGATGAAAGCTTTTCAGCATTAGCTTTTTTGAACGGGTACCCCTTTAACAACTCATTAGTGGTCACCAGGCATTCACGAATTTCTTTCTTAGGTTCATTCCTGCCCTGTGTAACCAGCCAGCCGGTTAATCTTCTGGTCACATTGATTTTGGCAATCGAATCATCCACGTGAGAAATAACTTCGTCTAGGGTAACATCTCCCCGCATGAGCTGCGCTGCCAGCAACGAAGAGTTGGTGCCGAAGTCCATCTTGGTACTGTTGACTAATTCAAAAGTCTGCTCTTTGATTTTTTCAAGGATATAAGCGTTTTGCTGTTGCAGGTAATTCCGCACCATGAAAGAACTCAGTGTAAGAAAACCAACAATAGCCAGTAATGCAGCTATGCGCTTGGGGCCGTAATGCATGATGGTTCTTGTAACCACGTGCTTCCTGGCGCTGCGTTGAATGAACTCCCGTGCGTTCCCCAGCACCACCGATGCCTTCGCGAGTTTTTCTTTTTGATTATTGTCTTCTGGCAAGTAGCGGGCTATCCACCACGCATTCGGGTTTACCTTATTATACCAGCTTTCAAAGTAAGTTAGCGGCCCAATAGAGAGCAGGAACCCGTTTGATTTATGGCTATCCACCCAGCGGTTTAATTGCTTCTCAAAATCCAGGGAAATCGAATAATTATCGAACTCAGCCTTCGCCCAGGTTTCGAGCAACTCCCAGTTCCGAATAAGGCTTTCGTGGGTAATGTCCAATACATCCGAATCGCCCAGGGTGGCGGATTCCGGATCGTCAGTAATAAACGGACGGATAAACGTATTGCCCGGCTCCCGGAATATATTCAAGACCGTGCCCACTTCCGCGACACCAATTTCAGGACGGCCCAGAATATTGGTGATCTCAATCAAGGTCATGCGGTTGCGCACTGCCCGGCTCTGATCAATTTTGGTGAGGCAGGTGAATGCGGTCTTTACAATGGTTTTAGCCAGCTCACCGGATAATTCTTTTCCTGTTTTTTTCCGGTATCTCTCCCCTGCCGATTCATATAATTTATTGGCGTGGGTGTCGAGCACGTTTTGCAGATTGGGTTCGCGGTAGAATTGACGGATGTTTTCCGGGAGTTTATCAAACCAGAAGTTAAAGCGATCGAGCTGATCATCGGGCAGTTCATTCGATGGCATACCTCCAACCATGGCGTAATGGATCAAGTCCAACTCGTCCTTTCCCTGGTCTGCCGCATGCCAGATTTGGTTTAAGGCATGTTGCAGAATAGGCAACTGATCCACGCCTTCGGCAATGTCATGAATAAGTCGTTCCGTTAGTCTCCGGGAAATCCTGTTTCCGCTAAGCGTGGCTGGCTCTTCGATAACCTGCTGAAGCTGCGAACGGTTTAGACGGGGCACGAAAAATTGCGAGAAGCCGATGTACTCCGGCAACGACCGAAAGGCCGCACACTGCCCGATATAATCGGAGCGCATGGTGAACACAATATATATAGGCAGGTTTTCTTCCAGGGCAATTCTGGCCGTTTCCAGTAATACGTTGAGAACAAGATTAGAATCTCGAGATGGCACTCCGCTATGATAATTTTCGGGGTTAGTAAAGAATTCTTCAAACTGATCAACCAGGATAATCAGGTTGGCTGCCTCCCGTTTCAGGGCGGCCTTTCCTGGCTCATCAGCATTTTGCCATGCTACAGAATCAACGTCCACAAACCGTTTGGAATTTCTGTACAGATCGGCCAGTGCGGAGAACCCATGATGCAACTCCGACTCAACGGTGTTGGGATTGGAAATGCCTAACTGCCGGGCAACAGACCTGCAAAGATTTTTAAAGGGAGTACGTTCCGGTCGGAAATCAGCTACACACCATTGTGTGTATTTCGATTTCAGAAATCCAGCGCGGGCATTCGGCACAATCCCAGCATACACCAACGAGGACTTACCATCGCCAGAGGCGCCTGTTAACATTAAAAACTTATTGCGCTGGAGTTGCTCAGTGGCTTGTGAAATGTGTTCTTCTCTTCCCTTAAAGTAAAGTGATTCTTCTTCCGTGAAGGAACGGAGACCGGTGTAGGGGCAGATGGAGTATTCTTCGAACATGGTTTTTAATTTGATTTAAGAATGATGATTTTAGATTTTTGATTTTTGAAGTTTGAGTGCTTCAAAAATCGGACTTCGTCAATCTTAAATCTTAAATCCATTTTATCTCTTTTTATCATTTTCTGTTTTTCTCCGCTGTTTTGGCACTGGTAACAAAAATGGCAACCAACTCATCTGTCTCTTTCAATACCACTTTAATCTCCTGTTCAGATTTGAAAAGTTTGGATTTATAAATAATCTTCAAACAAACCAGAGTCTCTCGCAACTCCTTAAGCACCACCTTTATCTTGTGAATAAAATCACCTTGAGATTCTCCTCCCTGTGCTTCTCCATAATTAAGTGCAGGTGAGGTGCCTGATCGTAATAATTGCCCAGCTAAATGATTAGCAGATTTGGTGTTTGGCATAGACTCTACAAGTTCAATTATTAATACAGCCAGGTTGATTAGTCGTTCTTCAAGATCGCGCTTATTCATAATTTATAATATGTAAAATCGTTAGTCTCACTTCTAAAATCTAAAATCGTTAATCGACAATCTTAAATCCATTATTCCTATTTCAATTTGATTTAAGAATGATGATTTCTGATTTTTGAAGTTGAGAGCACTCACCACCTATTTCAGTTCAATCACCGTTGTATACACCCTCTTCACCTCTGCCGGAATATTTTCTTTCGGCACAATGGTGCTCACCACTTTCGGTGCTTTGAAATTCCTTGCCATGTTGCTCTTCGGATCATCTTCCCCAACTAAAAATAAAGGTGTGGGTGATGATGCTCCTCCAACCTGCTTCCAAATTTGTTTGATGAAAGGCAACGCCCAATCGGCAGCGTATTTAAAATATACCACTGCGAGTTTGCTTTTGGGTATTTGTTGGGTTGAGATTTCGCGATACTGATCTTCGCCATCGGGCATGATGTTCATAATTTCAACCGGGTACTCCAGACTGAGTTTATCGGTAATGAATTTGGCATCCACCTCGTCCTGCTGGTTAAAGATGAAGAAGATGTCTGTGTCTTTTGAATCGTAAACAGTAGTATCATGTTTCATCATCACCACGCGAATATCATCCACCAGTTGCATTGGCCCCGGACTGTTGGAGAACATCATGTTGCGCGTTATGTTGTTGCGGATATGTTTAATGAAATTTTGTTGAGCCGGTTTGATGTTGGTTCCTGCCTCCGGGTTCATCCAGATGAAGCTGTTGAATTCACCCGCTGCTTCATCTATCCTGTTCCTGGCCTGCAGAAACTGATGCTGCGGAAAAGAAGTTTCTTCATCCGATTCAAACCTCCTTCCGAACTCACCGCTCAACATGTGCAACGAACAAGCACAACGGCTCAACTCCTCCTTTACTTTTGCTTTGAAGGCCTCATCATCGGCCGGGCAGTCAATAGCGGGAAGCACATTGAACCCCGCCTTCTGAAGTATGATGGCCATTTCTTCGCGCTGCTCTTTCAAGTCGTTGGATGTCCACGCGAGATAAATATTGGGACGTTGCCTGTCAATCACCTGCACTTTGATGGCCGAGGGGAGGGAAGTAGTAAAAGTAATGGGAACAATTTGCCGTGCAGTAAGATCGTGAGGAACAACAGGGGGTGTTTCACCCCGATCCATAGTTTTTATTCCCTGGATGATTTCTTTGATCGCGTTGGCGAGTTTGTTGATCTGGTTGCGATAGAGGATGCGCCCGGGCGTGGCATGCTCATCATCAACGGGCCTAAGCGACCGGTTAACCCCCGCATCGCGATAAATAAAATCAATGGAGCGCAGCGCACCCGATAATTCACTCTCCAGCAGCTTCACATCTTCCACATCAATATCATGGATTTTGACGGGCAGGATGCGCGAAGCAAAATTCCCGTTGGCCAGTTTTACATTTCTGCCTAACCGGTCGCGTTCCGTTTCATCCTTAAAAACTTTAAACACAAACTTCCAGGCAAACGACTTGGTGTCGCAATAGG
>JAYUHI010000230.1:0-1940 GCA_043767095.1 Bacteroidota bacterium | reverse complement strand
ACCACTTGGAGTGGTGCCACGACTTTGAAATGCATTCTTAACTCCTGCAAACAACAGTCCCGAACGGAGCAGCGGATTCTCCACAATCTTCTTTATCTCCATTCCTGCAAAGCCGCGTTCATTTTCTTTTGGGGCCGGCAAATCAGACAAGAAAAAACCATGCGTGGCAATGTGAAGAACCTGAGGGTTGTTCAGTCTTTTGATTTCTGTTTCGGTGGCTTTGTCAAACATATACTCATGCATGGCAATGTTTTTCTTTTTGAGTAAAGCCTCAATGGTTTCTACTTCTATTTTGGTGCCGGGTAACTCGTTGATGTTTTCGCCATTGAAGAAACGTGTTGCGCTGTCAGTTTTTATTTCTGCAGTTTTCACCTGGCCGAGATTAAGAGCGCGACTGCTATCCGGCTTTGCCATTTTAGAATTGTTGTAGTTTGGATAACCAAACAACGTGGCATCTTTGATTCCTGCTCTTGTGGCTTTGGTGTTGGTGATCAAATCTTTTGTTGAAGTAACCATCTGCACTTCAACTTCATCAATCACATATTTTCCGGTGGCGGGATTGTAAAGGGTGTTGAGATTAATTTGATTGTACACTCCATCGGCAGAGAAGTAAACTTTTCTGGCACCTTTAATTTTATCTGCAATGGGGTTCCAGTATTGGTTGTAGGAAAGTTCGTCTTTAATTTTTTGTTTCACCGCGTTGCGGTAATAATTACTGAATTTGCCTTCGAGGTCGGCTCCGTTTTCAAGAATAATAACTTCCGGGTGGTTTTTCATTTTGCGATCAATAAACATTGCTGCGTAAACAGTCGATTTATCCTTACCCTTTTTTCGCTCGGTTCGCACCACTTCAATGGCTGCTTCTCCCGGCTTGAGTTTTTGTTGCACATCCCGCCAGGTGTAAGCCTGGGTATCGGCTGCCGTAGCAAACAACTCCGACTTCAGGCTGAGTAATTTTTCAATCGTGTTGGCCTCCTCTTCCAGTTTCTTCTCATCCATGCCTGTCTTTTGCTTTTCTTCTGTAGTCATTTGATAAACTTTGGCGAGGAAATCTTTTTTTGCCTTCCATTGGTTATACAGTTCAATCAAAACAGTATCACCACCGGTGAGAATCCGTTCACGCATTTTATTGGATGTGTTGAACAGGAGGCCTTTTATGGATAACCGCAGGTTGAACCAATCGTTTAGAATGGCGGGATGATCGGCTACGCGAGCCAGGCAGAAGGTTTCAAAGTTTTGAAAGTTTGGTTTACTTGTAGCATAAAATGCTTTCTTCTCATTCTCGGATAGAGATGGAAAAAAGCGAGCGATGTGCAGTAGCTTTTTCGAAATGGACTCCAGGTAAAACGGTTCGGCTTTTTGATATTCGGCCTGGATGGTATGAAGTTCTCCCAGGTTGTTCAGAGTAACTACATAATCGGGATGTTCCGCGCCAAGCGCCTTAAACCGGATGTCTTTTGCCTCCATTAACAACGGAATTGCCTTAGAATAATTTTCCGTCCTCCAATGGAAATACGCCAGGTTATTTAATGAGGTAGCATAAGCGGAATGCATTTTCCCAAAAACTTTTGCCCGGATATTAATGGCCTCTAACAGCAAGGGCTCGGCTTTGCTGAATGCACCCATGTCACTATATAACGATGCCAGGTTGTTCAAAGAAATAGAATAATTAGGATGATCCCTCCCCAATGCTTTCTCGGTGATATGCATCGCTTCCAGAAACAAAGGTTCCGCTTTTTGATAGGTGCCCATTTTAACAAATACACTGCCGAGGTTATTCAATGGTGGAACATTTTCAGGATGTTCTTTTCCGAAAGCTTTTGCATCAATGGCTATTCTCTCTTCATACAAAGGAATTGCCTTGGCAAAATCGCCCATGGTAGAATATACCAATGCCAGGTTGTTAATCGTAACTGAATATTCGGGATGCTCCTTGCCAA
>JAYUHI010000229.1:0-4657 GCA_043767095.1 Bacteroidota bacterium | reverse complement strand
CCATACACCAGCGTGGTTTCAATGAACAATGTGTTGGATTTGATCCGGCAACTTTACACCATCCGCACCTGTTCATTCGATTTATCCAAAGAGAATATTGAAAAGAAAAAATTTAAAGTATGCCTGGAATTTCATCTGGGCAATTGCCTCGGGCCGTGCGAAGGAAAGCAGGATGAATCCAGTTACAATAAAGAAATCAGCCTGGCCCGAATGATCCTGAAAGGAAACCTGAAAGCGGTACTTGAATTTTTTAAGACCGAAATGCAGCAAGCCGCCCGTGCCTTGCAGTTTGAGAAGGCTGGTGAACTGAAATATAAATTGGGATTGGTGGACCGCTTCCAAACCAGTTCAATGGTGGTGAACAAAAAACTGACGGATATTGATGTAATTACGATTGTCAGCAGTCGTGCCACAATTACAAGTCGTGCCACCGCTTTGAGCGGTGGCACGACTAAATCCTCACCACTCAGAATAAAAATTCACTGTCAGCAAAAAATGATGGCCATTGTGTTGATGGGCTCTTTCAAAATCAGAAAAGAATACTGGGCGAAGACGGATGCCATTAATGTGAAATCAGTTTCCGTAACCATACAACCTTATAAAATCCAGTTCAAATCAAAACAAAAAACTATATGAAAATCTTCGTCACCGGGGCCACCGGTTATGTAGGCCAAAGCTTAACGTCCCGATTATTGAATTTGGGCCATTACGTCAACGTGCTCTGCCGGCAAAAACCGGAAGGGGAATTATTTAACCACGAACGACTTTCAGTGTTCAATGGCGATTTGCTGGATCGCGAGGCCATTCAATCGGCAACAGCCGGATGCGACCAGGTCTATCATGTTGCCGCCTATGCGCGGCCGTGGGCGAAAGAGCCGAAAACCTATTTCAAAATTAATGTGCAGGGCACAGTAAATATTCTCGATGCCGCTGTGGAGAATGGAGTAAAGAAAGTAGTGTACACTTCCACCAGTGCAACCTTTGGCCCAAGCAACGGCCACCCGGTAACAGAAGATGCTGTGCGCATTTTTGATTTCTTCACCGAGCATGAAAGTTCCAAGTTCATTGCAGAAGAAAAAGTTCAGCAGTATGCCCGGAGGGGGCTTGATGTTTCCATCGTCCATCCCGTTCGCGTTTACGGCCCCGGGGTTTGGACAGAGAGCAACGTAATCTCGATGATGATCAAAACGTATGTGGAGGGGAACTGGCATGTGATACCCGGTGATGGAAATGCTCTCGGTTGTTTTTCTTATATCGATGATGTGGTGAATGGTCACATGCTGGCCATGGAAAATGGAAGGCCTGGCGAGAAATATATTTTAGGGGGCGTGAACATGAACTTCAATCAATTCTTCGATTTGCTCAAGAAGATAACGAACAAACATTTTCTGCTTGTTCACATTCCGCTCTCCTTACTCATGCTTTTCGGTTGGAAGGAGGAAACTTTTTCCAAATGGTTTAATAAAGCTCCCGTCATCACTCGAAAGTGGATAAACAAGTACCGGCACAATCTCGATTGCTCATGCGAAAAGGCAATTGCTGAATTGGGTTACACGGTTACGCCCATTGAAGAGGGCATTAGAAAAACGCTAGGCTGGATTGAAGACAGTAAAAAAATTTACTTCTAAATATTAAGGCATATGCCCTCTAACCCCAAAATGCGTTTCCAGTTTTCAACATCCGTAATAAAATCATCATGATCACCCTCAATCAGATTAACCGCGAAAGCGTTTTGCATTATGCCTCTTCATCATCGGTGATGAAGAAAACCGGGGAGAATTTTGCCTTAGTTACCGGGGCGAGTTCGGGTATTGGCCAGGCCATTGCCGAAGAACTGGCCATGCTCAAACATAATCTTATTCTTGTGGCCTTGCCGGGAACAGGCCTGGAAGCTGTAGCGCAGAACCTTTCTCAGACTTACCACATCGAAGTCTATACTTTTTGTATTGACCTTACCGAACCGGATGCACCGTTCATGTTGCTTGAGGCATGTGAGCGAAAGGAAATAAACCTGAACGTACTCGTTAATAATGCGGGCTTTGGCAACCTGGAATTGTTTGAGAAATCAAATCTGGATGAACTGCTACAAATGATGGCGCTCAACAACCGGGCTTTGGTTTCACTCACCTATTTATTTATTCCACTCCTTAAAAAAGCAGAACAGAGTTTCATATTAAACTTAGGCAGCCTGGCCTCGGTTTTTAAGATTCCATATAAAGCGGTTTACTCGGCCACCAAAAGTTTTGTCTATTCCTTCTCAGCAGCGTTGAGACTTGAGTTGAAGCCTGGTAATATTTCCGTTTCGTGCCTGTGCCCAGGCAGCACATTAACCAGCGCCAGGGTGAGGGATATTTTGTACAGAACATCGGGGAAAACGAACTCAATTTTTACGCAGAGCCCGCAAGCCGTAGCTCAGACGGCCGTGAAGAAATTATTCAAGAGACAGTTCCGGATTGTTCCGGGCTTACATAACCGGCTGTTGCTTGGCGTGTCGCACATTTTGCCTGAATCCCTCACTGATCGATTGCTCATGCAGCTTTTCAAGCCTAAGCCATTGCGGAAAATCCATTTCATAACACCAATCCGTAGAAATGCCGGTTGGGAATCGTTGAGTTTGGCAAATCGTTAATCGCCCATTATGCTATTTGTTTTGATTGTCACGCTGATTAGTTTGAAGTACGGGCGAAAGCGAGTTCACGGACTCAGGCCATTACCCTTCCAACGCCTGCTTCAAATCTTCAATCAGATAATCGGGCTCTTCCAGGCCAACATAAAAGCGGATGATCCGGTGATTCGGATTGCTGACATCAAACTGTTCTTTCGGAAATCCAACGATGGAAGGAATAACCAACGACTCATGCCCGCCCCAGGAGACGGCCATTAAAAACCGTTTCAGTGAATTACAGAAAGTTTCAATTTCGTCAACGGATTTTGCTTTTATCACCACACTGAAAAGTCCGCCTGCATCTTTCATTTGTTTTTTCGCGAGTTCGTATTGTGGAAAGCTGGAGTGAAAAGGAAAAATAACACGCTCAATCCGGGCATGTGAGACAAGGTATTCCACTATTTTTTTGGTGGTGTCGCAAATTCTGGCTTGCCTGATGTGAATGGTGCGCAACCCCCGGATGAGCAGCCACGCATTCATGGGCGATATGTTTCCGCCAATGGTGAGAAACTCCGCATCGAATATTTTCTTGATGAGTACTTTCGAACCCGTCACCACTCCGGCCACAACATCGCTGTGCCCGCTGATGTATTTGGTTGCCGATTGCGCCACCAGGTCAATGCCCATTGTATAAGGCTGCTGATAAAGTGGACTGCAATAACTGTTGTCGATCATGGTGGTGATGCCTTTTGCTTTGGCTAACCAGGCGACACCTTCTATATCCTGCAATTCGTATGTTAATGTGTTGGGCGATTCGAGATATATCAGTTTGGTGTTTGGTTTAAGGGCTTGTTCAAAATTATCCAGACGCGTTCCATCAATAAATGTTGTGGTGATCCCGAATTTCGGCAGCAGCCGCTCAAACAACTTGATTGTCCAACTGTAGGGTTTGGCAACGCTCACAACATGGTCTCCTTGATTGAGAATGGCCAGGATAGGAATAGAAATAGCCGCAATGCCACTTCCGAAAACCAAGGCATCTTCAGCGCCATCGAGGGCGGCTAATTTTTTCCGGAGGATATCTACGGTAGGATTATTCCCACGCGAATACAGAGTAGAGTAATACTCATCGGCCAGTCCCTGTCGAAAATCGGCTACGTTTTTAAAAGCGAAATTGCTGCTCTGAATAATCGGTGGGGCAATGGCGTTGAAGTATTGCTCTCGCTCCTCGCCCAGTTCGTTTAGAATGTAGGATAAGTCCATAGTTTAAGTATTGGGTCATAAGTCCTGTTTACTGCAGTTTTGCCTTGCAAACTTAGTGGTCACGAAGGTCACCACGAGCCACAACGAACACTAAGAACTACAAACTTTGTGCTCTTTGTGTCCCTTCTTCGTGTTCGTTGTGAAACCTTGGTTTCTTTTCAAACTCTCGTGACCCCTGCTCAGGATTCAGAAACGAACAACTAACCATCACCCACCAACGCCTAACGGAGAAAAATAAATGAATGCGGCAATGATGACAATTACAACACCAATCGAGAGCACAACGTCTGTCAAATTCCAACTGGCCCTCGATTGCGCTTGTTGTTCCGAATTAACGGTAGCAAATGTAAGCCCGCTCAACTGTTCTTCTTTTGGTTTTTCGGTTAACAGGCTCACAATAATCACCAGTACAATACTGAACACAAACAGGGCAATGCAGAAGTAAAGGAAATTCAGGTTGGCAAAGCCATACCAAAAACCCGATAAAGAATCTTTGTTCAGTTCAAGTGCAATCCGCAACATGCCAATTAAAAATCCACCCACCAGGCCAGTCATTGCTCCCGCAGCATTCACGCGCTTATAGGTTAGCCCCAATAGAAACACCACGGCAATAGGCGGTGCTAAATATGATTGCACACTTTGGAGATATTGGTAAAGCACTCCTGAGATTCCACTCATTACCGGTATCCACAAAATACCGAGCACCACAACCACCGCTGTGGCAATCCGGCCAACGGTCACCAAATTTTTTTCTGATGTATCTGGTTTTATTTTCCGGTAGATGTCCAT
>JAYUHI010000228.1:0-4661 GCA_043767095.1 Bacteroidota bacterium | reverse complement strand
GTAATCACTATACAGGTCAAGTAGTTTGTTGTTCATGACCTCGAGTTTAAAAAATGTGATCCCTTACAATTTAGCTATTTTTGCGTAAGTCCACTTATTAACTAGATCGTGAATTAATTCGGTTGAATTGGTGGACTTAATTAAACTAGGGAGGGAATGAAACAATACTAGAAGGGTAATTGTGAATAGAATCACTAAAAAATAAATTCTATTAAAATCAAATACGGTGAGTTTTTCAGGAGTTAAAAAAATATAAGTGAAAAGAGGAAGAATAATTGATAGTAAAAAAAGAGTTATGACTCTTCCTAATGGTTTGTTTTTTAAAAGCGCTTGAAAAGCATAATTATCAAATTTATTCCTTAAAAACTCAACAGATATTATCAGCACTGCAACGGTTATTCCAAGAATTGAAGAAGCTGCAGAGATAATATTATTTAAAATTTCTTTTGATGTAGCATAATCAAATCCTATAAGAAATTGGGGAAAGAAAAACGGGGACTTATCGGCAAAGTTGAGTAGTAAAAACGCGAATGCTATTATAAAAAACAGTCTAGTATTGATAAATGATTGAAAGTTTTTAAAATCAATATCACCCTTGGTTTTTAACATAAGTTCTATTTGGTTCTATTTGATAATTAATGGTATTTATTTACGATTAGTCTTTTCGTGTTGACTTGGATACTTGGTTTTGTTAAGTTTATTCCAATGCAATTGGGATTATGACTTGTTTCAAGTTGTTTGATAATATCATCCAAATCTAATTCTTCCCTCAATTCTTTAAACAGGCTATTTCAAAATAAGATATTCTTTAAATGTTTTATTAGTTTGTCCATAAGTGAAGGTTGTCGTTAAAATAACAGCTAACTCCTAAATATACGCACCCTTCATTTTATGAAACACTCAATCTCAAATTTACCTCTTGCCGAAGAATGCGTCAGCGCGGCAGGGATTGCAGTGGAAAGCCCACAGCCGCGCTGGCCTGTGTGTTGGCGCGAGGACTTGGAATGGAAAGCCCGGTGGCGCGCCTCGCGCCAGCCGCCCCCATTAAATTCCAGATTTCAAATTCCAGATTATGCTGCCGGATATGCACTAATTTTGAACCTGAAACTTGAAATCTGAAATATTTAGTTGTAAACGCGGGGTCGCTGCGCAGCACTGTTAGGACGGAGTGACGAGCATCACCTACTTCCCTCCTTTGAGTTTACTCCTTTTTTTGCTTTCTACTTTTTTAATGCTTGCTGCTGGCAGGTTTTCGGGCATGGTGCCTCCTATGTCTTTTATTGTTTGGCGCACCTTCTTGCCTACTTCATAATGTGTTTGGTTGGCTTTCTCTTTTCCCTGCCCGTCCGGCCCGCCTGCCGAGCGGGCAGGCAGGCGGGCTTTTATGTTTTCCCTGCGCAACTTTTCTTCGGTTTGCGTGGCGCGGAACAGGTTAGCGGCCAGCTCGGTGCTGCCCATGTGGTCAAGAATCTGCTGAGATTTTTTTAATCTCTTCTTTCTGTGAATGGCCTTCGCATCCAATCCACCATACAAACCATGTAGCCGTGGTTCTGAAAAATGGCATAATCGAGTGAGCCGCTTACACCCGCCTTCTTTGCTGCCGAGGCCAGCAAAGCATTATGCTTGATCATTTCACTGCGGAGAAATAGCCGCTTCTCTTCTTCTGATGTAAGCCGGTTGTATTCAACCATCTGGCGTATTTCCTGCAGGCGAGTCTGAACAGCAAAATAGGTTTGCCCGAGGGCAACCACTTCTTTTGAAGGGTCGGCATTCTGAACAATAAGGTAGCAGGCGTAGCGGGATAGCTTGGTATTCTCAACTGGCCTCTGTGCCCCAGACCCAATACCAACCATTTCGAGGATATCCTCGAAATGGTCTTCAATTCTGTGACTGCTATTTTTGCAAGCTTCTTTAGCCTTAGCAACCACGGGTGTGAAATGCCTGTATTCGGAATACTCCAGGACTTTGGCCATATCGCGGGCCGTCCAGTATTCATTTCCTTTCTCGTCTGCTTTCTTTATTTTTTCAAACAGAGTTGAATTGGGTTTAGCTAATTCTGTTTTCATATCACTGATTGGTCTTGTCAAATTTATCATTTCGGAATTCCATTTCAACCATTAATCTGCTCAAGTTTTTGAAATTCTCGCGGCAGGGATTGAGGCATTTGTTTGAGCCCGAAATGGAATGTGCGTAAGATGGCGAGTGCCGAAAGCCCGGTGGCGCGCCTCGCGCCAGCCGCCCAAACACACGCCCCCATACCCCCTGCCTGCCCGGCAGGCCGAGGGGGAACCGCCAACGCACCCCAACCACTTTAAGTTTTAAATCATTTTCAAGAAACTCGGAACACGCAACCCACAACCCCCGTCCGAGCTTCTGTCATCCGGGCTGGCGCAACTGGAAACCGGTAACCGGCAACAAAATATTTCCGACCTTGCTGTAACAACCAAGCCCCCCAGGCGTCTTGCCTCTGAAACGATGAATCTCGAATCTTTCGAAAGCCGGGTTTTACCTGTGAAGAACAAGCTTTTTCGCTTTGCTTTCCGAATGTTGGGAAACAGCGAGGAGGCGAAAGATGTGGTGCAGGAGGCCCTGATCAAAGTTTGGAACGGGCGCGAACAGATGGCGGGCATCCAGAATATGGAAGCCTGGTGCATGCGGATAACGAAGAACCTCTCGCTCGACCGGCTGCGGAGTCTGCACCGAAAGCAGACGGATAGTTTGGAAGGTGTGGATGTGAAACTCGAGGCACTGAGCCCGCACGAACGAACCGAAATACAGGAGAATATGCAACGGATAAATGAATTGATGGCGACCCTCCCCGACAAGCAGCGACAGGTGATGCACCTGCGCGACATCGAAGGGCACAGCTACAATGAGATTGGCGAGATTTTAGAAATTGATTTAAGCCAGGTGAAAGTGTACTTGTTCCGCGCACGCAATGCCGTGCGGGAGAAACTAATTAAAATCAATGCTTATGGACTCTAACACAATTAATGAGTTGCTCCAGAAGTATTGGAATGCTGAGACATCGCTGGAGGAAGAACAAGAATTAAGAGCGTTCTTCTCCACCGACCCTGCCTTCGCTGAAGCTTCGGCAGGCAGGCCGATTCCCGAACAATTAAAAGAAACAGCGAGCCTCTTCCGGTATTTCGAGATGCAAAAAAGTTTGGGTGTGAATGACCCTGCGTTCGACAAGCAACTGCGCAAAAGAATGAAACCTGCAGGAAAAGTTATTTCGATGACACAAGTAGCGCGGATTGCAGCAGGGTTATTGGTAGTCGTGGCCGCAACATTCTTCATCCGCCAGGAAGTGCGCAAGGCGTACCCCGATGAGCCCGAGGATACTTACACCGATCCTAAGGTGGCGTTTGAAGAAACCAAGAAAGCGCTAATGATGATTTCGAAGAGTTTCAACAAAGCGCAAAAGGAGGCCAGTAAAATAAATGTATTCAACGAGGCGACCGATAAAATTCAAGGCCTCAACCCAAACTCTTCTCCAAAAGAGAAGGGAGTAAAAGAAACAGAAAAAAAAACTAACATTTAAAACGTAATGATTATGAAAAAGGCAATTGTGATTTTTAGTGTGATGATGTTCTCGGTAGCGGCCATGGCCCAAAACGATGCGATATCAAAGTTCTTCAGCAAGTATCAAAACGATGAAAGCTTTACATACGCCAACATTTCCAGCAAAATGTTCAGCATGTTCACCAACATGGAGGTGGAGAAGAAAGAAGACCAGGAAGTGCTGAACGCCATCAGCAAACTGAAAGGCTTGCGCATTCTTCAAAAAGATGATGCGCGCAACGCCCGTGAATTATACAAAGAAGCCTTGAGCCTTATCCCTACTAAAGAATATGAAGAATTGATGAGCATTCGTGATGAGGACAAAGACATGAAATTCTTTGTGAAGGAAATCTCTGCCGGTAAAATTGGTGAGTTGCTGATGATCATGGGTGGCAACGATGAGTTCATGGTGCTGACCTTGTTCGGTGAAATCGACCTGAAGCAAGTAGGCCGCATGGGAAGCAAAATGGATATTGATGGCTTGAAGAAGCTTGAAAAACTGGACGAGAAAAAAACGACTACGCCTGAGAAGAAGAGTAACGAGGAGTAAATAAATAGGCAATGGGCAATAGGCAGTAAGGAAATTGCCTACTGCCTACTTCTATATATTGCTGCACAATAAGTACAAAAGCCCGCAACTGTTTTCTCATCGGTGCGTAAACACCTCCACAACCATCCATCATGAAAAAATTTCTCTTCCTAATACTGGCGACCATAATTTCAGCTTCAACTTTTGCGCAAACCAAAACCACCAACGATCTGCACAAGAAGTTTGAGGATGCTTTCGCTCTTTATTTTTATAACAACACGCTCAAAATGCTGAATCAAACAGATGATAAGGATTTTGATGATTTAGTGAAAGACATTGAAAAGATGAAGTTTCTCATGATCGATAAAGTGGCCAAAGGTTTTACAACCGAGGATTACACAAGCCTGATCAAAGGATATAAGTCTGAGGATTATGAAAACATGATGACGGCCCGCTCGAACGGGAAGAATTTCGATGTGTATTTAAGAGAAGACAATGACCGCGTGAAGGGCACGGTGATTTTGGTGAATGATTCTTCACAGCTTTATATTTTGGATATCGTTGGCCG
>JAYUHI010000227.1:0-1946 GCA_043767095.1 Bacteroidota bacterium | reverse complement strand
ACAACAAACAGCACATGGAAATCTTCCCGGAGATTCCAGTCACATCATCGGATGAGGAGGAGCAAGACATTATTACAAACACACAGCGCTTCACTCAGTTTATTGAGCAACAAATCCGGAAGCACCCGGAGCAATGGGTTTGGATGCATGAGCGATGGAAGACGAAGGGATTTTAGATTTTAGATTTTAGATTTCAGGTGCCCTGAACTCTTCACTTTTTTACGTTAAGTGTAAACCATTCTTCAGGAGATTTAGCCAGGATTTCTTTACCCATCTTCTTCTCCACCTTTTCCCGCGCTCGTTTTATAGATTGTGTAACCATGTTGTGCTCAATAGCTTCCTCATCTTCCAAGCCGAGCTTTTCTAACAATGGCAGAATGCTTTGCGAATTGAACATTTTAAGAAGCGGATCATCGAAGGAAAGGCAGAATATAAAAGTATTGAAACCAAGGGTTGATAAAATATCGAGGGTTTTGTTTTCCGTTGCGGTTACCGGGTAATGGCCTGGAAAAAAGACTTCACCTGAAAACAGCTTTATACTTCTTTTCAGGAAGTCGGTAAGGCTCGTGAGCGAAACCGAAGGAGCATCGGCCAGAAATAGGGTTGGTTCGGTAACTTCAATTCCGACAGCGCCATCCAGCTTCACAAACTTCAACTGGTTCGCATTCATAAACGATGCAATCTTCTCTAACTGTGATTCGAAAAAACTGATAATGAAACACGACTGGCCTTTCTGCAATCTCATCATGGCCATCATGAGCATGCCTTTAATGGCAGACTCTTCCGTTTTCCAGACTTTGTCTATGTAGGGAATGGAGAGTGATTCTTTTTTAAACAGGGAGAACATGGTAATTTTTATTTTCGGGAAGTTACTTTTCTTTCAACCCAGATTACTGCAATAGCCCCGACATTTATGTCGGGGAAAATAAACGAAAAAAGACTTGGTTTTAGCCAAAACTATATTTGGCTAAAGCCCCTTTGGTTTGTTTTAATTTGTTCCCCGACATAAATGTCGGGGCTATTTTTCCTAATAATCTGGGCTCAATGATTGGTATTCAAATTTTCACACGGTCTTCAAATACTGATGCACCAAATAAATGCCTGCCGAACCTTCGCCAACGGCTGCGGCCACTCTGCGGTTTGCCCCGCTGCGTACATCGCCAACGGCAAAAACACCAGGCACATTGGTTTCGAACAAAAAAGGTTCACGGTCTAATTGCCAGGTCTTTGGCTTGCCCCCAACCTTGGGCAAGTCGGTACCTGTGAGTATGAACCCTTTGTCATCGAGAAACACAAAGCCTTTGCACATCTCCGCATGCGGGGCCACACCAATGAAGATAAACATCGCGGCCATTTCTAACTTTTGCTGTTCACCCAACTCGATGTTTCTTACAATTACCCCTTCTAACTTATCGGTTCCGCAGGCTTCCACAACCTCAACTTCCGAAATCACTTTTATGTTGGGTGTTGCCTTAATCCGGTCAACCAAATACTGAGACATTCCTGGACTTAATGATTTGGAGTGAATCAGCATGGTCACCGTCTTGGCATAACGGCTGAAAAACATAGCGCCTTGTCCGGCAGAGTTTGCCCCACCCACAACACAGATGTCGCAGTTACGGTAAGTAGCAGCTTCGCACATGGCTGCTCCATAAAACACTCCAATACCAGTGAGCGGTTCAATTCCCTTTGCTTCCAGCTTGCGCACCGACATGCCTGTGGCAAACACGATCGAATAACACGAAATCTCTGAGCCATCAGAAAGTTTCACGATTCGATATGGATCTTCCCTTCGAAAGGCAACGGCCTCTTGCGCGGTGAGCAACTCCGCCCCAAACTTTTTAGCCTGGGCTACAGCACGCTGTGCCAGGTCTGCGCCAGTTACACCTGCCGGGAAGCCGAGATAATTTTCAATGTGAGAACTTGTACCGGCCTGCCCACCGGGT
>JAYUHI010000226.1:0-1948 GCA_043767095.1 Bacteroidota bacterium | reverse complement strand
CCCGGAAATTTTCTGCAATCAATTTCCAATTGGTGCGCAGTTCATATCTTTTTTGATAAGCCACTTTTGCCTGCTCAATCCTGAAAGGTTTTAACATGGGGGCATAATCACTTTGCACTTTTGAAAAATCGGGCGGGTTTTGTGAAAGCGAAATAAAAATCAGGCCGTTTACTACTTGAAGGTTAACCGGGTGTAAGCCATACAAGGTTTTGTCAAAATCATCAGGCATCAATCTGGCTTTGAAGAGTGTTCCATCTTTTTCATAAACCCATTGATGATAGGGGCACATTAGCTTCGGTGCATTGCCTTTCTCTTCCAAACAAATGAGTGAGCCCCGGTGACGACATGTGTTATAATGCCCAAACACTTCACCATTATTTCCCCTGATGATAATAATGGAATCCTGGTGCGCCTGGTAGGTAAAATAATCTCCTGGCTTTGGAATTTCGGCCGTGGTGCCAACAAACAGCCAATACTTCTTCCAGATATGCTGCCACTCTAAATCGAAAATATCTGTGCCCGTGTAAAATGGCTGGGATAAACTGAAGCCCGGTTGGTGGTGGTTGAGAAGTTGAGTTAGGGGATTCATTGAAAAGGCGCGAGGTAAATTTACTGATTATGGGTTGATTACTTCTTTTTATGTTTTCTCCTGTCCTTCCAGGAAAGAGGGCGAGGTTCAAATTACTGAGGCCCGTATCATTCCCTACAATTCAGAGCAGAGCGGGAAATATATATGTGGTAGAAATTAGTCGCTTGTTTCCGATACATTCGCACCACATAATATTCTTATGAACAAAAAACTTATTCTTTGGTCGCTCACGGTTGCCCTGGGCGGATTTCTTTTCGGATTGGATACAGCCGTTATTTCCGGTGCCGAGCAAACCATTCAAAAACTTTGGAACCTGAATGATGTCATGCACGGGCTGGCTGTTTCCATTGCCTTATACGGGACGGTAATCGGTGCCATGTTTGGCGGCTATTGTGCTGATACAATGGGTCGAAAGAAAAGTTTGTTTTGGGTGGGCTTGCTGTTTTTTGTTTCCGCCCTGGGCACAGCACTCGCTCAAGACGTTTACACTTTCATGGCGCTGCGTTTCATTGGCGGACTATGCATAGGTGCGTCATCTGTGGTGTCGCCTCTTTATATTGCTGAGATTGCTCCGCCAAAGAAAAGAGGACTGTTGGTGGCGCTGTTCCAGTTCAATATTGTGTTTGGAATTTTGATTGCGTATGTCTCCAATTATTTTTTCCAGGGCACCAGCGAAAACGATTGGCGCTGGATGTTGGGTGTTGTGGGGTTCCCTTCACTCATCTTTATGTTTTTAACGTTGCTGATTTCGGAAAGCCCACGCTGGCTTGCCATTAAGAAAAACGATATCGAAGGTGCCAGAAAAACATTGAATGAAATTGATCCGGCCACAGCCGATCAAACGCTGGAGGCCATCCTGAAATCAAACAAAGAAACTACGAAGGAATCAAGAAACTTTTTATCGGTTCAATATCGCTGGCCTATTCTGCTGGCCTTTCTCTTCGCCTTCTTCAACCAGACGTCAGGCATCAACGCCATCATTTATTTTGCGCCCCGCATTTTTGAGATGTCGGGGTTGGGGCGTTCAACGGCTTTGCTTTCCACCGCTGGGGTTGGAGTAGTGAATCTCGTTTTCACGATGGTCGGGCTTTCGCTGATTGATCGGTACGGACGCAAGTTGCTCATGTACATCGGCTCGGTTGGTTACATCATTTCATTGGGATTGATTGCCTCGGCATTTTACCGCGAATCCTTTGAAGGCATGACGTTCTTTGTGTTCATGTTTATCGCCTCGCACGCTATCGGGCA
Source organism: Bacteroidota bacterium (assembly GCA_043767095.1). Lineage (GTDB taxonomy): Bacteria > Bacteroidota > Bacteroidia > Cytophagales > Cyclobacteriaceae > ELB16-189. Next base: position 111 of record JAYUHI010000226.1, on the reverse strand, counting down.
GGGTGCGGTGATTTGGGTTTTCATCGGGGAGATTTTCCCGAACGAAGTGCGCGCTTCAGGTCAGGCACTGGGCGGCTTCACGCATTGGATTTTTGCCGCGATCATTGCCAA
>JAYUHI010000225.1:0-11124 GCA_043767095.1 Bacteroidota bacterium | reverse complement strand
AGCGGTTTCGATAACGATATTTTCATCAGCTATCGCCAGAACGACAACAAGGTTTCTGGCTCTGGTGATGGCTGGGTTACTGAATTTGTCAACAACCTCTCGCTTGAGTTGGAAGCTACTGTAAAAGGAAGCGTAACAATTTATTTTGATAAAAACCCCCACGATGGATTACTGGAAACACACAGCGTAGATGAATCCCTGGCGGTTCGGCTCAAATCGCTGATTCTAATTCCCATTGTTTCCCAAACCTATTGCGACCCCGGAAGTTTTGCATGGCAAAATGAATTTTTGCCATTTATCAACATGGCCGTTAACGATATGTTCGGATTATCCATCAAACTACCAAACGGAAACATTGCAAGCCGGGTGCTGCCCGTGAGAATCCATGAGCTGGACGCTGACGATGTGAAATTCCTCGAAACAGAATTGAAAGGTAAACTCAGGCCTGTTGATTTTATTTTTAAGACGCATGGAGTTAACCGGCCATTGCGCGCCCAGGAAGAAGACCCTCTAAAAAATGCCAATCATTTTCTTTACCGAGATCAAATCAACAAAACGGCCAATGCCATTAAAGACCTGATTAACGGGTTCCGAAATTTTGAAAGCACCGCTGCAAAATCAAAAATACGTGAACAACCCCACGTGAGTTTCACAAGTAAAACGTCCGGGGCACATAAAGCCATAGCTGTGCTTCCCTTCATTTGTGAAAATCAGGATGAAGTTTACCTGGGAGAAGGCCTGGCTGAAGAATTGTTGAATACTCTTTCCCAGCTTAGAGGATTAAAATTGATTTCAAGGAATTCTGCTTTTCCATTCGGCAATACAAAAGTTAACCTCGTTGACATTGCCGAAAAACTGGGTGCCGGAAAAGTAATTGAAGGAACACTACTCATAAAAAATGGTCAGGTTGAAGCAACAATCAAAATTAGAAGTACAAATAATGGTTCAACCATTTGGTCGGGGGAGTATGACCGGAGCATCAATGACCTGCCTGGTTTGGTTATGGAAATGGCGCTAACCATCCTTGAAAAACTTAGTGTGACCATGCGTGAAGATGAACTACAATTTATCAACAAGCGCCAGACCGCAAGCCATGAAGCGTACACGAATTATCTAAAAGGCCGCTTTCATTGGCACCGAAGCGGAGCGGACCTGGCTAATAGTTTAACCTTTTTTCAAAAGGCTGTTGAACTTGATCCCGGTTTTTCTCCGGCACTGGCAGGTGAAGCTATAGCTCATGTCATGTTGGGGTATCATCAACTGGCCCAATTTAGTGAGTCTTTGCAGCGATCGAAGGAAGCAGCCATGAAGGCACTTCACATTGACCCATCGCTCACCGAAGCCTGGTATGCCCTTGCGCTTATTAACATGTGTTATGAGTGGAACTGGCCCGAGGCAGAACATTTTTTTGTTAAAATATTTTCCATTAATCCGCTTCACCCCTCATCCAGGGAAAAATATAACCGGTACCTTAATCAAATTAAGGCCAATTTTGAGGAGGCTGAATCGGAACCAACCACAACTATCCCTTTTTTTTCGAATGCCAATGCCTTGCTTCATCGTGGGAAATTTGAAGAGGCAATGAAAGCGGCCACCGAAGCGGTGAGTCACGACCCACATTCTTTTATGGCGCAACGCGCCCTTGGGTTGAGTTATCTGGGATTGGAAAAATATGAGCTGGCCATCGAGGGGCTGCAGAAAGCAGCCAGCTTGTCCAACCGCCATCGGTTGTTATTGTTTGAATTAATGGGTGCCTATATGCTGGCCGGTAAGATTGAAGAGGCCCAGGCCATTATGGAAGAGGCGCTGGCCGAAACCAATGCTCTCCCAACTTCAATCCATAATTTTTTCTTTCCTTCCTTTTCACCTCGGTAAAACCTATGAGCCAATGGGCCTGTGCTGCCAATGGTCACTTAGTAATTTTTATTTCATCAATAACTTTCCCATTGACATCAATCTGCTTTAGCGTCAAGGTTTTTCCATTCGTTTCAATCCATGTAAATGAATGGACATTGGAAATTAATTTTGTTGTGAAGGGTACCCAGTTTCCAGGCGGTTCATGTTTCCACAAGTCGGGCCGATCGCTCAGTTCCTTGTCATAAAGAACTCCGCCACCGGCACCACTCACGATATAAATAATTCCCTTCGGCCTTGTAGAGGTAGTTCCATTGAAGTTCTCATCTAATGTAAAGGCTCCATCCACTTTTCCTTCCGAAATGACATAGTGATTACCGGTTTCATCCATTTTAGGATTAAATTTTAAAGGCACACTGCGTTGGTAGTTATGTTCATGGCCTGTGAGCACCAGGTCCACCTTCAGATCTTCGCAAACCGGTGCTAACAATCGCATGCGCTGTTCATTGTAGTGTCCCTTTGCAGAATTGAACCCTGGCTGGTGGTAGGCCACCAACTTCCAATCGGCATTACTGTTTTGGATGTCGGCCATCAGCCATGCCATAAGGGTCGGATCGAGCGGGTTTATATAATCGTTCGCATCCAGGCAGGCAATATGCACGTTGCCAACATCGAACGAGTAATTGGCCATCCGCGGAAAACGGGGAGAAGTATTTTTCTTAAAGGTTTTAATCAGGGCAGGATTACCTTCCGGTTCAACTGTTAATGCCGGGATGGGGGCATTCAAAGGCAAATCGTTATAATAGTAATAGGCCAGGCCGTCAGGATGTTTATCCAAATCTGCACCGAGCACATCATGATTGCCGAGGAGCAAATAGAAAGGTATGGAGTTCATTAAAGCTGCGCCTTTTTCGGGACTGGATTCGGATGCCAGGTAAAAGGGAAAAAAACGTCTCCGGTATTCCATTGCCCGCCCGAAGGTATATACATTGTCGCCTGTTACTAGGACAAACTGCGGCTTTTGCTGAGCCACCTGGTAAGCAATTTGCGCCTGCTGTGGAGTGCCTGCGCCACAATCTCCAAATACGGCAAACCGGGTTTGAGGTTTTTTAGTGCGGGAAGCAAAGGAGCCTTCAGATAAGTTCTTGTCATTCAGGGTGAGTTGATAGAAATACGTTTCATCGAATTTCAAACCCGTGAGTTGTGCCCGGTATAGGATTGTTTTTATTTTATTGGCTTCTAGTTTTACCTGGGATATTTTGGCCATTGTTTGCTTGGGAGCGTTTTGAGAAGCCGCCAAGCCATAAGCAACTGTAAAATTACCCGGCACACTATCCGTTTCCCAGATCAACACTTTCTGCTCGCGGGTAAGTGTTGCTGCATTACCCGGCTGAAGATAAGGCGGCACCAGGATTTGTTGTGCGTGGCCAGGGAAACTGGTCGCTAAAAACAATACAACTGCAAAAATAAATCTCATAAATAGATTTCTTGTTTTCATTGAATTTGGGAATTACACGTTTGGCAAAGCATCATCATCTTTGCAGGAAGTATGCCAAACCACTTTGAGGGGGATAAACGTTCTGGCTAAACAGCACTATTTTGTGCGGCACTTCATTAAAATATTTTGTTTGAATGCCTTATCGTTTTTCAATATGCCATAGAAATCCTCCAGGTATTTTTTTATTACGGCAAGCTCTTTTGGGTTAATATCTTTTTCAAAACTATTCACTACTTCCATTATTTTTGGTTCAAGCCTGATAAATTCTGCTTGTACATACCTCACTATAGACTCATCCCGGCAAAAGCCCCGGTACATGCGGTCTCGCACACTGGTGATTTCTAACATTTCACTAACAGTAGCATAAGGTGCATCGACAAGGCCCGCCATGTCAAAGTCATAGTCCAATGGAATAAACTTGCTTTTTTCTAAAACCAGAACTTTAACATTGTGTTGTGCATAAGACGACCAATCTGTATTGGCAATCATATATTGAAAAAATGCCTGAGTCACGGAAGTGGTATCGTGTATAGCCAACGGATGAACTTTCAGTTCGTCTGCTACTTTACCCTTAAATCGTTTGGCGACCAGGTCATCATCTTCAATAAGAAAAGCTTTCAAGGTGTGTATTTTGGGTGACTTAGCGCTAAGGTCAGTCAGGGTTAAATCAACCAGGCGGGTATTAAAAATGTATGGGGTAAGAACTTCATAGAGTTGGTAACAGAGGTATTCTTTTAGAATAAGATCGTTATACCTGGCACCGGTTTGGCAAGGCACAACGAGTTTCAAACTTTTGTTTCCGGCAAACAACCCTTTCTCACCTCCTCCTTTCTTCAATTTTATCCTCAAGGGAGGGAAGAAACAATTCGCTCTTCTAAAATTGCCCCTGGCCCGCAGACCAATATTCAAGGTGTCCCAACTACCATCTTCAGTTTGATACGATAACTTGGAGGCTGTATAAATGGTGTCGTTGGTGATTTTCTTTACCTCCTTAATAGAAAAATTTAACCGGATGGCAATGGGCTTTTCGTTTTGGAATAGCAGAGTTACATCCTTGTTTTGGCCCCGAGCTTCAATACACAAAAGAAACAGGGCAATGCCGATGGGTAGTAATTTCATATGATTTGATTTTAATAGTAATAAACTTTGACAATGATTTTGTTTTTTCCGAAGTCGATATATTCAATAGAAAATTTTTGAATGTCCAGGCCGGTTTTCTGCCGCAATTCAGCCAGGAGTTTCCCTTCATTTTCGGGTTGTATGTTTTCCAGGCTGTTGAATTCAATAGTTTGCGTGTTATGGTTTCGCATTAGCAAATTACTATCCACGCTGTAAACGGCAACCATAATCATAATATTTATGGTTAATATTTCGGGGTATGAGGCTTTCATAACGGAATTAATAACACCTATCGCAATAATGATAAATAAATAAGTCATATCCTTGATGGTGAGCGTTTTCGTTCGGAAGCGGAGCAAAGAGAAGGCCGCCATCAAACCAAACGCACTACCGAAGGAGTTAAAAGCTTTTGCTTTTTCCATCATGAAGGCAAACAGAAACACAATGAAATTGAGAAGAAAAAAGGCAAAGAACAAATCCCGTTTCGCGTGGATAGTATGATAAATAAACCGGATCAACACAACCATGGTGGCCATGTTAATCAGTAACCGAAACAAAAAATATTCGGAAAAGAATTGAGAGTTATCCATGGTTTTAAGTTTTAAGTTTAGGTAAGATGAGGTAATTTAAAAAACTTTCCGGAGTGGGTTGAATTTAATTGGGTTTAAATCTTCTTTTCGCCAACATACTCACTCGGCAGCACCCCTGCCTACGCTGAAGCAGCTTCGGCAGGCGCGCCATATTAATTTTTCACTCCATATTCTGATGGCAAAACTCCAAACTCCTCCTTAAACACTTTGCTGAAGTAGGAGAGATTAGAAAACCCAACTTCATAAGCCACCTGGCTCACCGGCCCCCAGTTTTGTTGCAATAGTTGGGCGGCACGTTGCAGGCGTAATTTCCGGATCAATTCGTTCACAGAAATATCTGTGAGACCAGAAATTTTTCTGTACAACTGCACCCGGCTCATGCCCATGTCTTCAGCCAGGGATTCAACACTGAGTTGTTCATCGCTGAGGCGTTCGAGTATTTTCTCTTTCACACTATTCAAAAACCTTTCGTCTTCCGAGAGTACTTCTACTTTTGGTGCCGTACTCATTAACTCCGCCCGCAGTTTCTCGCGCAACTTTAATTGTCTGTTCACCCCGTTTCGCACTTTCAGCAGCAATTCATTTTTATTGAACGGCTTGGTGAGGTAATCATCGGCCCCGCTTTGCAGGCCGCTGAGTTTGCTTTCTTCAGAAGATTTGGCGGTGAGCAGGATTAATGGAATGTGACTGCTTCGAATATCTTTCTTGATTTTTCCGGCCATGGTAATGCCATCCATCTCGGGCATCATTACATCACTGATGATCAGGTCAGGAATTTCTGTGGTGGCTTTTTCAAGTCCTTGCACTCCGTTCTCAGCTTCAAGGAAATGGAATTCATTGCCGAGGGAATCGATGATGAAGGCACGGAGATCAATGTTGTCTTCGACTATGAGTACGTGGGGTTTTGAAGTATCTGGTTGTTCTTTGTCGGCTGTCAGGTTGAGCTTGTCTGTCAGGTTGAGCTTGTCGAAACCTCCTTCGTGCAAATTAGCCTTCCCTTCCTGCGCTGTCGCTTCGGCAGGCAGGGACAGGCTCAGGCTGACACTATCGGGAATAGTCGTCTGACCACTCGGAGTGGTCTGACGACTGGTTACTTCAATGGGCAGCACAACACTAAATTCACTGCCTCTGCCAACTTCACTGGTAACAGAAATTTCTCCTCCCATCAAGGCAACCAACTCTTTGACTAAGGCCAGCCCAATGCCGGTGCCAACTTCTTTATGAGCTTCGCTGACCTGGTGGAAGCGTTCGAAGATTTTGGATTGGTGAGAAGGAGGAATGCCGATGCCGGTGTCTTTTACTTTCAGTGTCAACACTTCGGGATCGCGGGACTCCCCGCCCTGTGTCCCGCTCACGCCCGCGATGACCGTAACAGAACCGGAAACAGTCGTAAACTTCACCGCATTATTGATCAGGTTAATCAAAATCGTTTCTACTTTGTCTTTATCAAAAAGCGCAGCACAACTTCCAGCAGGAACATCAACATGAATGGCAACATTTTTCTGCCTGGCAAAAGATTCGAACGAGCTGGCCACAGCCCGAACAAATGAAAACACATCACCTTCTGTTTTCTCAATTTTCAAACTTCCAGCCTCCAGCTTCGCTAAGTCCAAGAGTTGATTAATGAGTTTGAGGAGAAGGTCAGAGTTGCGTTGAACAAGTTTGAGTTGTTCCTGGACTTTTGGGTCGTTGGTAAATTTTTCAAGTAGATTTTGCACCGGCCCTTTGATCAGCGTAAGCGGAGTTCTGAACTCATGGCTGATATTGGTAAAGAACGAAGACTTAACCCGATCTACTTCCTTAGCTTTCTCTAATTCGAAGTGTTCTTTCTCCTGCTCAACTTTGGCTAACTGCAAACTGGAGCTTAATCTTTCTTGCTTAACAATATTCCTTCTCGCCCAAACCAACAAAGTCACAACTATCAACCCGTAACCCGTGTACGCCCACCACGTGCGCCAGGGGGGCGGGAGGATAATTACTTTTAATGTTCTTTCGATATCACTCCAAACGCCATGATGATTGCTGGCACTCACTCTAAATGTGTATTCTCCAGCAGGTAAATTGGTGTAAGTAGCGGTTCTGTTTTTATAATCGGTTTCAATCCAGTCTTTATCATAGCCATCTAATTTGTGACGATATAAGTTCTTTTCCGGGGCGGTCATCTCCATGGCGGAAAACTCCACCGTAAAATTGTTGTGCTGATAATCCAACTCAAGCTCGGACAAAACACCGATGTCGGCCTTGGCCTCAAAGTCATCATCATTCTTGAGTTTGCCGCCTTCCACGGGTGAGTTGTTAACCGAAAGCGCTGTGAGAACGGGGTATGTTTTCTTGTCGCTGATTTTGAAGTCTGAAGGATCGAACAAAGTAAATCCATCGGGACTGGCCAGCGCCATGATGCCATCTGAAGTACGGTTCAGGCTCCGAACAGCGATGCTCCGGTGCTCCTGAAAATGGTCTAAGCCATCCAACTCGCCAAATGTGGTTACAAAATCATTCTTTCGGTCGTAGCATGTTAGTTTGTTATCAGCATAAATCCAGAGCCGCCCCTGGTTGTCTTCCTCTACCTGGATGATAGCCGTATTTAATTTAGGCACACGAGTAAACTTGTATTGTCCGCCCGTTTTTATTCCTTCATAGAGTCCGTTGAAAGTTCCCAGCAGTATGGTGCCATCTTTTGTTTTTTGCAGCAGGGTTGGAGTGGACTCAATATCGAGCACCTTCTCCAACCGGCCACTGGCAAAGTTGCCTTCCGGGAAACGGTATAACTCCAGGCTTTTACTTCGCACCACCCAAAACGATTCATCATCGTGCGGATAAAAAAAAGTTGTACCGGGGATGTTCAGCCTAACAACTGATCCTTCCGTTCCGTAGAGTGATTCGGAGCGGACTACATCAACTCCGTCATCGTGGGCTATGAATAAGTTTTCATTTTGATCCTCCCATACATCATAGGCCCCATCAGCCGTTGGGCTTACCGTGTTGGGATTATTGGGATCATGCTCTAATATTTTTGGAAGGTCTATTCCAGGCAGGCCAGTCTTTTTATCCAGCGGATAGCCAATGATTTGCTTGCGTTGAGTTGCCCATCCCAATGAAGTCCATAAATGGTTTTTTCCCTGGTACATGAAGGAACCTACTCCATTCGCACTCAACAATGATGATGGCACCAATGTTATTGAGTCAATAAGGCTGCCGTTCATTTTTGCCGAAAGTATCCTCCTGGGAACATTAATCAATTCACCTTGCCTCACGGTTATGAGCAGGTGGTCACCATCTTTTGCTTTGAGCGCTAAAGAGGCTCCGACCCCCTGACCTATTTTAGTGTTAAAGAATTGCAGATCGCGTTTTTTCAATACGCTGATTCCGCGCACTGTTCCTATCCAGATGTTGTCATCGCGGTCAACGAGAACATCCAGTACATCGTCAGAGGGGAGAGACCATGGCTCCGAGGGGTTATGATATAGCACTTGATACTTGTTTGTCCTGGGGTCATAGATATTTAAACCGCCACCACCCTGATTCGTACCGAACCAGAATACTCCATTGCTGTCACGGTCAAAAACAAATACCCGGACAGTCGGGGGAAAAATTTGTTTATGAATTACTGTGAAATTTGAATCAATCTTTATCAAGGAGTTTTCGATGGCCAGCCAGGTGAAGGGCTCATCAAAATCAGGGCATTCTAAAATCCGGTCTATTTTGGAATGGTAGAGTAACGTGGTGTCTGAAGAATTGCAGGGTGGTCGACTAAAAGTTCTTGATGTTTTGTTAAACAGCCACAAACCTTCAGCCGTGGCAACCAACATATTAGTATCAAATGATTTAAGTCCATTGATAGCGTTTTGCCGAACATAAACATCATTATCAGGATGTGCGTTTTGATAATTTTCAACTTCACCGTCTCGGGTGTTTAATTTATAGAGGCCGTTGGCGCCCGGGCCAAACCAAACGGTTTTTCCATCCTTTTCAAAGAGATATCCGCGGGTCAATCTGGACTTAACGTTCGGCAACACATAATTTCTAAACCGATCCGTTTTTACGTCATGCTTTGCGATAGTGAAATTTTCGTTCAATGATGCATGTCCAATGAGCCAGAGATTCTTTAATTGATCAACGTGAAGTCTTATAAGAATAAAATCAGGAGTGGAAGTTGAGGAGTCGGAGGGGTTATATTTATAAAGCTTGAAATTATACCCATCAAACCGGCTGACTCCCCCATAATATTCCACCCATATAAACCCCAGGCTGTCCTGCTCCATGTCCCAGGCAAACTCATTAGCCAGGCCATGCTTGGTGTTAAGATGCTGGAAGCGGTATTGAGTTTGAGCGTAGGTTGTTTTATCTGTCGCCAGCAGTATGAAAAGGATCAACAGAAAGCCACTATAGATATTACGCCTTTTCACTTTGCTCGATTTTTCAAATACTGTACCTTTACAAAAAAAGAATTTATGAGCGTATTAATAGCCCGGTTCAAGAACAAACGTGAAGCCTCTTTTGCTGCCAAACTGATAAAACAATATAGGAAGACTTCCACGGTGATGACTGGCAAAAATCTGGAGGACTTATACTTAGGCGAGATGATTGAGGAGGGTATGAAGGAAAAGGGTAATCTATCTCCAGAAGTTTTTAAAAAGTATTTAGACAAACGCACCAGCGCATTGAGTTGATGAACATATGCTTTTAATAGAAATGATTTTATGAGATATCGCCAAATTATAGTACCTACACGAGAAAAGCACAGTGTTGAATTGCCCGAATACTTGTATGGCAAGAAGGTGGAAGTTGTGGCATCTGAGATCGAAGTAACCAACGGTTCAGTGACGCCATTACCAAAAGACTTGAAAGACAAAGATTTCTGGAATGACATTGAGTTCAATCCTGATTTTCCTTCTGTTGAAACTATCCGGACAACCGCATGGCCGCCCCGGGAGTAGTGATTCTCGACACTAATGTCTTGATTGAAATCATTCGCAAGAACATAAGTGTCATTAGTAAGTGTGATGAAATTGGAACGAATCACCTGGCCATCTCTTCCATTAGCCGTTGCGAGTTTTTGTTGGGTAGCCGTAATCGCGAAGAATTTGAAAAAAACAAACGATTTGTTGATAAGTTTCAATTGCTTCGGGGGAATGAAGAAATTGACGAAATCCTGACAAAACTGTACGACAATTATTCCCTTAACTACAGGCCAGCTATTCCAGACATGATTATTGCTGCCACCGCACTTTACCATGAATTTGAATTATATACTTTGAACAAAAAGGATTTTCGTTTCATACCTGGCATTAAATTGATTGAGTAGAAGTTTTTTTATACTCACTCGGCAGCACCCCAAACTCTTCTTTAAACACTTTACTGAAATAAGAGAGATTCGAGAACCCCGCTTCATACGCCACCTGGCTCACCGGTCCCCAGTTCTGTTGCAGCAGTTGTGCGGCTCTTTGCAACCGTAGTTTCCGGATCAACTCATTCACAGAAATATCCGTGAGGCCTGAAATCTTCCGGTAAAGCTGAACCCGGCTCATGCCCATGTCCTCAGCCAGGGATTCAACACTGAGCTGTTCATCGCTGAGACGTTCGAGTATTTTTTCTTTAACACTATTCAAAAACCTTTCGTCTTCCGAGAGCACTTCTACTTTTGGTGCAGTGCTCATTAACTCGGCCCGCAGTTTCTCACGCAGTTTCACTTGTCGGTTAACGCCATTTCTTACTTTCAACAGCAATTCATTTTTGTTGAAAGGTTTGGTGAGGTAATCATCGGCACCGCTTTGCAGGCCGCTGATTTTACTGTCTTCGCTGGATTTGGCTGTGAGCAGAATCAATGGAATGTGACTGGTGTGAATATCCTTCTTGATTTTTCCAGCCATGGTGATGCCATCCATCTCGGGCATCATCACATCGGAGATGATAAGATCAGGGATTTCTGTGGTGGCTTTTTCAAGGCCCTGCACTCCGTTCTCTGCTTCGAGGAAATGGAATTCATTACCCAAAGAATCAATGATGAAGTGGCGGAGATCGGTGTTGTCTTCGACAATGAGTACGTGGGGTTTTGAAGTATCA
>JAYUHI010000224.1:0-11132 GCA_043767095.1 Bacteroidota bacterium | reverse complement strand
CAAACCATTCAACGGAGCCATGCGGTTGCCAATGGCCTTCATGTGGTGAGTGTGAACCGGGTGGGGATGGAGCAAAATGGAGCCATGAAATTTTGGGGTGCATCATTTGTCGCAAACCCATTGGGACGGGTTTTATACCAGGCATCGCACGATCAGGAAGAAGTTGAAGTCCTCGAATTAGATCTCAACAAAACCGATAGTATCAGAATGCATTGGCCATTTATGAGAGATCGGAGGATTGATTCGTACCAGCCCATCACGCAGCGATTCATAGATGAGTAGTCTTTCCACTCCAAAAAAGCTTGGATATTTCTTCCCGGCCGAATTCCATAAACACGAAAGCACCTGGCTCAGTTGGCCTCACAAGGAAGAGTCTTGGCCGGGAAAAATTGAAACGATATTTCCTGTATATGCCCAATTTGTAAAACTGCTCGCGAAAGGGGAGAAGGTGAACATCAATGTGGCTGATGAAGTGATGATGCAAAAAGCGATTGGACACCTTCAACAGGCAGGCGCAGATTTATCGAAAGTTATTTTTCATTTCAATCCTACCAACGATGCGTGGTGCCGCGATCATGGTCCGGCTTTCCTGATCAATCCAAACGCTGAACAGAAGAAAGTGATTGTGGACTGGGGCTACAATGCCTGGGGAAATAAGTACCCGCCATTCGATCTCGATGATGTGATCCCAACCAGGATTGCAGAAAAACTGAACTTGCCTGTCTATCATCCGGGCATTGTCATGGAAGGCGGCTCGGTGGAGTTCAATGGCCTTGGCGATTTGCTGACAACAACTTCGTGCCTGCTTAATAAAAATCGAAATCCAAATTTGAGTCAGAATCAGATTGAACAATATTTAATCAACTACTATGGGGTTAACCAAATCATGTGGTTGGGTGATGGCATTGTAGGAGACGACACCGATGGTCACATTGATGACCTCACCCGGTTTGTTAATGAAGACACAGTTGTTACCGTGATTGAAGAAAATAAAACGGATGAAAATTATCAGCCGCTGAAAGAAAACCTGGATTCACTCCGGAAGCTTCGCCTGGGCAATGGCAAGCATTTGAATATTGTTGAACTACCCATGCCTTCCCCTCTTTTTTATGAAGGTCAGCGCTTGCCTGCCAGCTACGCTAACTTCTACATCAGCAACAAATACATTGTAACGCCAACCTTCAGAGATAAGAACGATGACCGGGCTTTGTCAATTCTTCAGTCTTGTTTTAAAGATCGTAAAGTTGTTGGGCTTGATTCTACTGATCTTATTTGGGGACTGGGTTCATTTCATTGTTTGAGCCAGCAAGAGCCATTGGTTTAATTTGCCTCGTCATGAAATATTTATGTGCCCATATTTTTTTTCTCGTAGCTTTTACCTCGTCAATGCCAGCACAAATTCTCCAGGTTGATAAAAGTCACTTGAATTCAGATTCAGCAGGATATTTTGTTTGCACGTCCGACTTAAATTTTGCTTTGGATAGCCGCAGTGTCACACCTTCAGAAAACTTGATCTACACCCGCCTTACTTCGCGCACCGATTTACTTTACGTTTCAAAAAAAAAGGCCTATATCCTGGTCAACTCAATTGATTACTTTAAATCGGGTAATAGCCAGCCTTTCAGTACTGGCTATGGGCACCTCCGTATTAATTTCCGAAGGAAGCATAAAATATCTTTCGAGACGTTTGCACAAATTCAATACGATGAAATAAGAAGGATGAGGCTGCGGCAGTTGGTTGGCGCTGGTGTGCGTTTAACAGTTGTTGATAAGGACTTAGTAGATGTGCATATGGGCAGCGGGGTTATGTATGAAATTGAAAAATGGAGAGAGGTGGAGGGAGACCCTGCTACCGATTTTAAAAAATGGATGCCTAAATCATCAAGCTACATTGGCATTGAGTTTATTCTATCCAATAGCTCGCAACTAACCATTTGGGGAATGCACCAGGTGGGCTACGACTCTCAGGATGATCTCGTGCGTACACGCTATGCTGGTGAGGCCACACTAAACTTTCATATCTCCAGGCGTATGACCTGGACAACCAGGTGTTCTTATTTTTACGATGTTCAACCGGTTATTGCCATCAGGAATTCCTACTTTCAATTGACAAACGGGTTGCAGATAAAATTTTAGTTACTGTATTCAATCCGGAACACTAAGGAAAGGAAACGCTAATCTGAACCTCACCGCGTTATTGAAGGTTGAAATATGCTGATTAAATTTTCGCCATCGCCTGAACCAAATCAATCAGTTTGTTCGAGTAGCCCCATTCGTTATCGTACCAGGCTACTACTTTCACAAAATTATCGTTCAGTGAAATGCCTGCTTTGGCATCGAAGATGCAGGTGCGAGCATCACCAATAAAATCGGTTGAAACCACTTCATCTTCGGTGTATCCAAGAATTCCTTTTAGCTCGCCTTCTGAAGCTTGTTTCATCGCTGTTTTTATTTGTTCGTAGGATGCAGGCTTCTCCAATCTCACGGTAAGATCAACTGCAGAAACATCGGCCACGGGGACCCGGAAAGCCATGCCTGTTAGTTTTCCTTTCAGCTCAGGAATAACCAATGTCACCGCCTTGGCAGCCCCGGTTGAAGAAGGTATAATATTTTGATAGCCGCCACGGCCACCGCGCCAATCTTTGCCCGATGGACTGTCAACTGTTTTCTGCGTTGCCGTAACGGCATGAACTGTAGTCATTAACCCTTCGGCAATACCAAAATTATCGTGAAGCACTTTAGCCAGAGGGGCGAGGCAGTTTGTGGTACAAGATGCGTTAGAAACAATGGTATAATCGGCTGAAAGTTTTTTATCATTCACACCCATCACAAATGTTGGAGTATCGTCTTTAGCCGGAGCAGAGAACACCACTTTTTTCGCACCGGCATTGATGTGCTTTTGTCCGTCCGCCTTGGTTAGAAAAAGCCCTGTTGATTCAATGATGATTTCAGCGCCCACTTCATTCCACTTCAGATTGGCCGGATCCTTTTCTGCTGTCACACGGATTTTTTTTCCGTTAACAACCAAATTACCGCCTTCAACGGAAATGGTGCCTTCAAACTTGCCGTGAGTTGAATCATATTTGAGCATGTAAGCCATGTATTCGGGATCAACAATATCGTTGATGCCAACTACTTCTACATCAGCACGGCCAGCAGCAGCGCGGAAAGCCAGGCGGCCAATCCTGCCGAAACCATTTATTCCAATCTTTGTCATTGTAATTTTGTGTTTTAGTGAGGTGGCAAAAATAGAACCCTGTTTATCCAAAACCAATTGATAATTGCAAAGCGTTCAAAATAATTACAGGTCACATTTGCAAAGACCTTTCATGGGTTTAACTTTGCGCACTTTTCCTAAACGGCCCGCCCGAACGCCCTTGATAAACTTTGAGATCCCCTGAACATTTTCAGGCGGGCAGGTCTGTTCGTCTAAGGGTTAGGACGCCAGTCCCGATGTTTCGGGATTCATTCTGGTAATACGGGTTCCCCGCCCTATCGACTTGAGTGTTATTAAGAAACTTGAGTGTTATTAAGAAGTTGATTGGCGATAGGAAATAAATTCAAGCACCATTTGCAAAGACCTTTCACGGGTTTATCTTTGCGCACTTTTCCTAAACGGTCTGTTCGTCTAAGGGTTAGGACGCCAGATTTTCATTCTGGTAATACGGGTTCGATTCCCGTACAGACTGCTCTAAGCCGCCATAGCCTTTGCGCGAAGGCGGCTTGTTATTAACAAACCTGCTGATCATGAAATCAACCTTCCCCATCCTTTGTATTTTGTCTCTTGTAGCCTGCTCCACTAAAAATTCTGAGAATAATGATGGAAGCACCGAGGAATGGAAAGAGATGGATTCCTTCCACATGATTATGGCAGAATCCTTTCATCCTTATAAAGACTCTGCCAACTTAGCCCCGGCAAAATCGTTGGCCAAAGAAATGGCGGAAGAGGCCGGCAAGTGGGCATCTGTAGAACTACCAGACAAGGTGAAAAGTGATGAGATGAAGGATAAGCTGCAAAACCTGTCAGATGGCTCTCAAAATTTCCTTAAACTCATTAGCGAAAACGCACCTGACTCAGTAATCGGTAAATCCCTAACCGACCTGCACAACTTATTCCACCAAGTCCAGGAAGGCTGGTATGGTGGAAAGGATGAGGAGCATGAACACCATTAACCGACCATCCGGCTTAATGATTTCAACTGCAATCTTTGGTTAGCATTCCGGTTTGATTCTACTATCTTTCTTCTTTTAAATTATAAGCCATGGTTATTAAAGAAGACAAGAAAAAACTCTGGTCAGTCATCACCGCCTCATCTGTTGGTACTCTTATCGAGTGGTATGACTTTTATATTTTTGGAAGTTTAGCTGCGATATTAGCGCAGCAGTTCTTCCCTAAGACCAATCCAACCGCAGCTTTTCTTTCAACGCTTGCAACATTTGCGGCAGGTTTTATTGTGCGGCCTTTTGGCGCGCTTTTCTTCGGCAGATTGGGCGACATGGTGGGAAGAAAATATACCTTCATGGTAACACTGGTCCTGATGGGCGGCTCTACATTTGCCATCGGCCTTGTTCCCAGCTATGAAAGCATTGGAATTTTTGCGCCCGGCATTGTACTCACACTCAGATTACTTCAGGGGCTTGCACTGGGTGGTGAATATGGAGGCGCGGCTACTTATGTGGCCGAGCATTCTCCTGCAACAAGGCGAGGTTACTATACTAGTTTCATTCAAACAACCGCCACGCTTGGTCTTTTTGTTTCCATAGCTGTAATCCTGATTGTTAGGCAAAGCATTGGCGTGGACGAGTTTTCCAGTTGGGGATGGAGGATCCCATTTTTGTTGTCAGCTTTTTTGGTTGCTGTTTCAATTTACATCCGCTTGCGAATGCAGGAGTCGCCTTTGTTCGCTAAGATCAAAGCCGAGGGAAAGATTTCCAAGAATCCGTTGAAAGAAAGTTTCACCAAAAAAGAAAACCTAAGCCTGGTGCTGCTCGCTTTGTTTGGTGCAACAGCAGGGCAGGGGGTGGTGTGGTACACAGGGCAGTTTTATGCTCTCTCGTTCATTCAGAAAACGTGTTCCATAGAATTTGTTCAGTCGTATGCCATTATTGCCACGGCTTTACTAATCGGAACACCTTTGTTTATTGTGTTTGGATCTTGGTCCGATACTTTCGGAAGAAAATATATTATGCTTGCCGGAATGCTTATCGCTGTATTATCATACAGGCCAATTTATTCAAAGATGTATTCGCTCACCCGGATTGAGAACAGCAAAGAAGTTGTCTCCAAGAGACTGATTCAATATTCAAATTCAATTGCAGAAAATGGTGACACGATGAAAGTAGTCATCACGAACCGAGCCCTGGAGAATGGTTATGCAGTGGTGGAAACAAACAAAACAAATGGAAACACTAAACCTGAAATGACAAGAGAAGTAAAGTTGAATGATGAATCGTTTTGGTACATGGTTGGGCTGGTTCTCGTCCAGGTTGTGTTTGTAACGATGGTCTATGGCCCCATTGCGGCTTTCCTGGTGGAATTATTTCCGACTCGAATACGATATACATCCATGTCTTTACCGTATCACATCGGCAATGGAATTTTTGGCGGGCTAACTCCGTTACTGGCTACTTCTTTGTTCGAGATCAGCAAAAGTGAAAGCAACCCATCAGGTGATCCGCTGGCCGGACTGTGGTATCCAATTATCGTGGCTTCAATAACTTTCGTTATCGGGTTAATATTCCTGAGCAATAAGGTGAAGGGTGAGATTTTGGAGTAGTAATTTGATTTTGGATTTGAGATTGTCGATTTTAGATTTCAGGTAAATCTGAAATCGTAAATTTGAAATTTAAACAATGCCCTTCACACCAGCACATCCAGCGATTGTTCTTCCCTTCATCAATAAAAAATATTTTTCTGCTACCGCCTTGATCATTGGCAGCATCAGCCCGGATTTTGAATATTTTTTTAAAGCCAGCGTAAGCGGTGTTCATGGCCATTCTGTTGCTGGAATACTTTACTTCGATCTTCCGGTGGCCATTTTCGTTTCGCTCGTTTTCCATCTCCTGATCAAGAAAAACCTGTTTGCTAACCTTCCGGCTTTTTTACAGCGGAGGTTTCATCCGACTATGTCGCTGGACTTTAAGAAAATTTTAGCGAAACAATATGTCGTGGTGATTTACTCCGCCTTGATGGGCGCAGCCACACACGTTTTTTGGGATAGCTTTACACACAACGGTGCATTCTTCGTGCGAAACCTGGAGCTATATAAACAAGTGCGCGTTCCTTTTCAGGGCGTTAACTATCCCCTGTTTTATGCGCTGCAGCATATCAGCACCATAACAGGTCTTACTGTAATCGCGTTTTATATTTTCTTTATGCCGGCAAGTTTATCAGTCAAACCATTTCGGCCACGAATTCAATATTGGCTGCTGCTGGTTTTTACGGGATCGGTTTTTTTTGCTTTGCGATTTTTTTTCCTTCCTAATGATTTCAACCTCGGCAATGCAATAGTTACAGGAATTTCTGCCCTGATCCTTTCTCTTTGCATTCTCGGAAGTATTAAAATATTCAGACCCTTGTCAACCCAAAACGTTCAGCCCTAATGGCCAAAAAGAAATCGCAATGGGTAACGATTGGCAAGCGGAAGCTTGAGTTGTCTAACCTCGACAAAGAATTGTTCCCCGAAGATCATTTGATGAAAGCCGAGATCATCGAGTACTATCTGAAGATCGCTCCTACACTTCTCAATCATGTAAAGGGCAGGGCGCTTACGCTCATCCGTTTCCCCGATGGCATTCATGGAGAAATGTTTTATCAAAAGAACCGACCCGAGTGGGCCCCCGACTGGCTTGAGTTTGCTTCACTTGGCAAAGAGGAAAAGAAAGATTACATCATTGCTACGGAGCCTGCCTCGCTGGTGTGGTTAGCCAACCTCGCCTCGCTTGAACTTCATCAGCTTCATTCGCGCAAGCCAAACTTCGATTGCCCGGATTACATGGTCTTTGATCTCGATCCTCCGGAAGGATATGATTTCAAAAAAATTATCCCCATCGCTTTTGAATTGAAGGAGTCGATTGAGTCGTATGGGTATCATCCTTTCGTGAAGACCACCGGTGGAAAAGGAATTCATATTTGTTGCCCGCTCGAACCTAAGTTTGATTTTCATACAGTCTTTGAAGCAGCCCAATTAATTGCCCAGCCCTTTGTGGATGCGCACCAGAAGGATACTACGCTCCACATAAAAAAGGAAGCGCGAAAGGGGAGAGTCCTCATTGACATTTACCGGATTCGATCCGGCCAAAGCATTGTGTCGCCTTACAGTTTACGGGGTAGAATTGGTGCGCCTGTTTCTATGCCATTAAAATGGGATGAGCTTGCTGTTCTAACAGACCCAAAAGATCACAACATAAAC
This sequence comes from Bacteroidota bacterium, assembly GCA_043767095.1. GTDB lineage: Bacteria > Bacteroidota > Bacteroidia > Cytophagales > Cyclobacteriaceae > ELB16-189. The sequence continues at coordinate 3,720 of JAYUHI010000224.1, read as the reverse complement.
AACGCTCTTGAAAAAGTCTTGACGGATGGCGATGCATGGGAGGGCATTGAAGCTTTTGCCGTTGACGTTCACACGCATCGTAAAAAAATTGTAGCGAAAGAATTACCGAAATCGCGAAAGCGAAAAACACCAGACCAGTTGGAATCTTATGACAAGAAACGCGACTTTGCCAAAACATCTGAGCCAAAAGCTGTTATTGACGACACGGGTGGCAATAACTTTGTTATCCATCGCCATCATGCCACCAACTTGCATTATGATTTACGCTTGGAGCAAGATGGCGTGTTGAAATCGTGGGCTGTCCCTCGCGGGTTCCCGCCTCATCCGGGCGTGAAGCGATTGGCGGTGCAAACCGAAGACCACCCGATGAAATATTTGACATTTCATGGAACGATTCCAAAAGGTGAATACGGAGGCGGTGATATGTGGATTTATGCTACGGGCAAGTACGCTATCACCAAAGAGAAAAAAGATGGCTTCTATTTTCGATTGAGTAGTCGTGAGATGAGTGGCGAGTACAGAATTTACAAAATCCAAAAGAAAAAAGAATTTTTGATGGAGCGGGTAGATACTCCCCAAATTGATTACCTGAACGACACGATTGAGCCTATGCTCTCCAACAGTGTTGCCAAGCCACCGGTGGGTGATCAATATTTGTATGAAGTTAAGTGGGATGGCATCCGCGCTTTGATTTCTATTCAGGATGGACAGATACGAATACGCTCGCGCAACCAAAATGACATCACGAAACAATTTCCGGAGTTATGCATTCCCGATAAATCATTTCGAGCAACGTGCGGATTGTTCGATGCGGAGATTGTTTGCTTAGACGGCACGGGCAGGCCCCAATTCAAAAAGGTTATTCACAGACTCATGGCCAATGGCGAATCAGTCATCGCGAAAAATTCCAAAACATCTCCCGCGTATTGTTATGTTTTCGATTGCCTTTATCTGGATGGACGCCCATTGATCAATGAGCCGTTGGTGAAGAGACGCGAGTGGATTAAAGACGCGATCAAGTCCGACTCCAATTACCGCGTAAGCGAAGTGGAAGAAGATGGTCAGCTTTTATTTGAGGCTGCCCGTCAGCACCAGTTGGAAGGCATCATGGCGAAAGACAAAAACAGCAAGTACCTTCCGGGAAGGCGCAGCGATGCCTGGCTCAAAATAAAAGTACGCAACACAGCCGAGTGTGTGGTGATTGGCTACAACGAAGGCCAGGGCAACCGCGCTTCCACGTTTGGAGGACTTCACATTGCCGAAATGAAGGATGGGAAATTGATTTACCGCGGCAAAGTAGGTTCTGGTTTTAATGATGATGATTTAAAAGAAATTGGGGACATGGTGAAAAAGCTGAAGCACACCAAGAAACCTATCGACCAAAAAGTGCTGGACGAAAAAGTAAGCCAGTGGGTAGAACCCAAATATTTTGTTGAAGTAACGTTTGCTTCACTCACGCCCGATAAAATGTATAGGGAGCCGGTGTTTGTGCGGATGAGACCGGATTTGTAAATATTTAGTTTATTTTTGAAAGTCTAATTTTCTAATTTGGCTTCTTGACCACATTCTCCTTTAACAACCCTATTGCATCAAGGCAATACAAGATCATTAAGTTATCTCTATTTATAGCGATAACTTTTGTTTCAATACCTGCTCTTGGGCAAATGCCTGTGCATGAAATTCAGCGGCTTAATTCACCCATTGAGTTTGATGGTAAGGTATCCCCTGGTGAGTGGGATGCTATAGATTCACTTCCGCTGGTAAGTCATTGGCCCACTTATTCTGAGAAGCCAAATGGCAGAACTTTGTTGCGAGTGGCTTATGACGAGAAGTACCTGTATTGGTCGTCAGTTAACTTTGGTGACATGTCTCTTATTCAGGAGCCAACTTTTGAGCGCGATGCCATTGGTATGACCCAGGATGCAGTCGCAATAGTTTTGGATGCTTACAATGATAACGAAAACGGACTGATGTTTTCGGTTACATCCACAGGCTCACGCTCAGATTTGAGTATTAATAATGATGCCCAGGGTACATCCGCTGCAGACGCTTCATGGAATTCTTTTTGGGAAGCACGTGTTTCAAAAACAAGTTCAGCGTGGATGATGGAGGCCCGTTTACCGTTCAGCAGCTTACGGTTTCAACCCGTCAATGGTAAAGTTACCATGGGTCTAATTGCCTATCGCTACATGCCTCATGGCCGTCAGATGGATATCTATCCAAAAGTTCCACCTAACTGGGGCTTTTTAAGTTTTGTAAAACCGTCTAAAGGACAGGATGTTTCGTTTTCGAATATTCGAAATAAGCGTCCATGGTTTACTTCTCCTTATTTGTTAGGAGGGGCAGGCTATCATCATTTTAAACCGGAAGGAGCAACCTATCCGGATAAGATCAATGACACCAAGATTACAGCCGGGCTGGATGTGCAACATGCGTTAACCGATAATATGAATCTTGACATTACGCTGAACACCGATTTTGCCCAGGTTGAAGCCGATGACCAGATCGTAAACCTGAGCCGCTTCTCTTTTTTCTTTCCGGAAAAACGCAGATTTTTTTTGGAGCGTTCCAGCATTATGGATTTCGGATTCGATGCCAATAACCGTTTATTCTACAGCAGACGCATTGGAATCAATAATGGAAAAATTACTCCACTTTGGGGTGGAGCCCGGTTAGTGGGAAGGATTAATAATTACGATGTAGGATTTCTCAATATTCAATCGCGGGAGAAAGACGGTAATCCATCTGAGAATTTTGGCGTGCTCCGCTTGCGGAGGAGGGTTTCCAAAAACAATTCATACATCGGGGGAATTTTTACTTCGCGAACGGATTGGAAAGGGAACAACAATGTGGCTTATGGACTCGATGGCATCATCAACCTGTTTGGTAATGATTATCTGAAATTGAACATAGCCGGAACCTATAATTCCGAGGACACCATTGCCTACTCCAATTTTATGAGCGATCGTAAACGGATTTATGTGATGTGGGAAAATCGTTCGCAGGTAGGATTCAATTATTCGTTAAGCTATTCGCAGGTGGACAAAAGTTATGCGCCAGGCATTGGCTTTGAATTAAGAAATAATTTTAAAGCAGTGGGCGACAGGCTTTCCTATGGCTGGTTTACAAAAAATAGTAAGTCTCTGCGGTACATACGGTTTGATTTATTGGGCACGGCCTATTTTTCTAACTCGTCTAACAATTTGGAGAGTTTTCTGGCCTCCCCAACTTATTACATGGAATGGAAAAAGAACAGCAATCTAACGGTAGCCTTCAATCGGTACTACGACAACGTGCCCGAAGCTTTCGACCTATCCAGTTCCATTACGGTTGCTCCTAAAGAATACATCAACAAAGACGTTACGGTTACTTACCAAACGCCTACTGTCAATTTCCTTAATTCGGTTTTCAATGTTACATCGGGCACTTTTTACGGAGGCAGTCGATTTTCGGGAGGCATAACGCCAACGTATATCATCTCAAAATACTTAACGCTGAGTGGGTTTTACCAATACAATCACATTTCCTTTTCCAATAGCCCTTCATACGTGGCTCACGTGGGCAGATTGAAAGTTGCTACTTCACTCAACGTGCACCTGAGTGTAAATGCATTTGTTCAGATCAATTCATTAACCAACGTGAGTGCAGCCAATTTCAGATTGCGGTATAATTGGAAAGATGGAAATGATCTCTACGTGGTCTATAACGAAACTCTAAACA
>JAYUHI010000223.1:0-11163 GCA_043767095.1 Bacteroidota bacterium | reverse complement strand
ATCCTTCCCGAATCACATTTAATCATAATCATCAGCGTTATCAGCGTTCTGTAAACTATGATAATGGAACGCAGATGAATATGATCAATACAGATGATCAATGCATCCTTCCCGAATCACATTTAATCATAATCATCAGCGTTATCAGCGTTCTATAAACTATGATAATGGAACGCAGATGAATATGATCAATACAGATGATCAATGCATCCTTCCCGAATCATATTTAATCATAATCATCAGCGTTATCAGCGTTCTATAAACTATGATAATGGAACGCAAATGACGCAGATGGGTATGATCAATACAGATGATCAAAGTATCCTTCCCGAATCATATTTAATCATAATCATCAGCGTTATCAGCGTTCTATAAACGTTCTATAAACTCAATTCCTTCACCGCCATCCAGGCCATTAAACCAGGGCCGGTTTTCAGGGCATCTTCATCAATATCAAATGTAGGTGTGTGTACATTAGAAGTTATGTTTCGCTTTTCATTGCGGGTGCCGAGGCGGTAAAAAGAGGCGGGGATCACTTGTGAGTAGTGGGCAAAATCTTCCGAGGCCAAAGTCAAATCAATATCCACCACGTTATCTATTCCTAAATATTCATTCGCAGATTCCCTGATTCTCCGGGTAAGCGACACATCATTATTCAAAACAGGATACCCTTTTGAAATCGTCACTTCGCATTGGCCTCCCATGCCTTCGGCCAGGCTCTTGGCCATCGTTTCAATTTTCTTCAACCCGGCTTCGCGCCATTCTTCATTCAGGGCGCGGAACGTTCCGGCAATTTTTACTTCATCGGGAATAATATTGGTCGCACCATCCGCTATAATTTTTCCAAACGAAAGCACGGAAGGATGTTTTGGGTTTGCATTACGACTGATGATTTGCTGCAAAGCCACTATAATGTGCGATCCTATCAAGACCGGATCAATTGCTAACTCCGGTGCCGAGGCATGCCCGCCTTTGCCAATCACGCGCAAATAAATTTCATCGGAACTGGCCATGTACATGCCTTCGCGAAAGCCAGCTTTGCCTGCATCGACCAGCGGCATCACATGCTGTCCGATAATCACGGAAGGTTTAGGGTTATCCAGCACGCCTTCTTTAATCATGATGGATGCGCCTCCAGGATTTTTCTCCTCGCCTGGTTGAAAGATAAGTTTAATCGTTCCTTCCAATCGCTCCCGAAGCTGATGTAAAATCCAGGCAGTAGCCAATAACGATGCAGTGTGCACATCGTGTCCACACGCGTGCATCACTCCATTATTAAGAGATTTGTAAGGAACATCGTTTGTTTCTTTGATGGGCAACGCGTCCATATCTGCGCGAAGGGCAATACATTTTTTATCGGGATTGTTGCCTTTGATTAACCCTACAATTCCGGTTTCAGCCATCCGGGTGAAACTAATGCCGAAGCGGGCCAATTTTTTAGATACGAAATCGGCTGTTTGAAATTCTTTAAACGATAACTCCGGGTTGGCGTGAATGTGCCTGCGGTAAGAAACTGTTTCGGGCCAGTGTTTTTCGGAGAGGAGTTTTATTTCGGGAAGGAGTGACATGGTGGCAAAGATACGCCATGCTCACATTAATTCCCTCTCTTATGAACTCCGGAAAAAAATGTGCGCATTACTCACCTCACCCCCGTCCCCTCTCCAAAAGGAGAGGGGTGCCCTCTTTTGTTGAGTTCTGCCTTGATAATTTGTCACTCTCCTCTTTTAAACTTTACTTCAACGCCACCTTCTCCGGAATGAGAATGGCATTCGGGAAAATTCTTTTCAGCCGGTGCAGGTCGCGCTGGGCTTCGAGACGGGTGAAGTAACTTCCCGTTTTCACCCGAAACTTGGGCTGTTGGTATTGGAGATCGGCCACCAGTTCTTTGGCTTCATCAGACATTTTTTTCTTGGCATTCATAGCCTCCTCGCGCTTTAGGCCGGAGTAAACCTGGATGGTGAAGCCATCAATAAACATTTTGGTTTTATTAAACCGGGCAATGCTGTCCAGCACTTCATCCAACTTGGCATTCACCGAATTTAAAGCCGGAAGTATTTCAATGGCTTCTTCATTTTTTTTTCTAACCACTGAATCCTTCACATCGGGAAACTGAAGCCTGTGAACGGTGAGGTCTTCGTGATGGGGTTTGGGGTCTTTTTTTGAACGTTGGGCTGTTACGGGAAGTGAAATAAAAAAGTAGGCAGTAAGCAGCAGGCAGTAGGCAGTTGTTCGAGTGACATTACTGACAACTGACAACTGACAACTGACAACTGATTTAAGAGATAACAACACACTTTCCATTTTGAATATCGTCTTCCACTTTTTTATATTTCACATCTTTCACAATGCGGCCATCTTGATACTGAACGGTAACTTTGTCGTTTCGCCCGGCTATCTTATCTGATTTTATGGGCATCACTTTCGGCTCCTCGCGTTGACGCGTTTCCTGATTGCCGCCACCTCCACCACTTAACAAAGAACGTGATTCATCTTTTTGTTCTTGGAACCGTTGCCTCTTCTGTGAACGGGCTTCCTGCACTGCCTCCGGTTCAGCCGTTGGAATATCTGCTTTGGTTAAAAATGAAATCGTTTCATTGTTCACCCGTCCAATAAACCGTTTGAACGCTTCGAACCCTTCGAACTTATAAATCAACAGCGGGTCCTTCTGTTCATACACAGCATTCTGAACGGATTGCTTCAAGTCATCCATGTCGCGCAGGTGTTCTTTCCACTGCTGGTCTATGATGGCGAGGGTAATCATTTTTTCCATCGCCTTCACCAACTCGGCATTATTGGTCTCCACGCTTTTCTTCAGGTTGGCCACCACCCCAATTTGCTTCGTGCCATCGGTGAAGGGAACCAAAATATTTTCCATGGTGGCGCCCCTGTTCTTGAATACATCTTTGATAACCGGCAGCGCTTTTTGCGCGATCAATTTGTTTTTTGATTCGTAATGTTTCAGCGCTTGCTCATAAACAAAGTTGGTTAGGCTGCCAACTTCCATCTTGTCGAATTCTTCCTGGCTCAACACCAAATCAAAACCAAGCGTGCCCAGCAGATTTAGTTTAAAATTCTCGAACCCATCTCCAGCCTTGGCATTGTTCACAAATTCTTCGCTGGTATCGTATAACATATTGAGGATGTCGAGTTGAAGGCGTTCACCAAATAAGGCATTCCTGCGTCTGCGGTAAATGACATCGCGCTGTGAGTTCATCACGTTGTCATATTCCAGCAAACGCTTCCGGATGCCGAAGTTGTTCTCTTCCACTTTTTTCTGTGCGCGTTCGATTGAACTGGTCACCATAGAATGTGAGATCACTTCACCTTCTTTCAATCCAAGCCGATCCATGATGCGGGCAATACGCTCGGGCATGAATAGCCGCATCAGGTTATCCTCAAGAGACACATAAAACTTGGATGAACCAGGATCGCCCTGCCTGCCCGAACGCCCCCTCAACTGCCGGTCAACCCGTCTGGACTCGTGCCTCTCTGTGCCAACAATAGCCAGTCCACCGGAAGCACGCGATTCGGGAGTAAGTTTAATATCCGTTCCCCGCCCGGCCATGTTCGTGGCAATGGTTACGGTGGATGGCTTGCCGGCCTCCGCCACAATTTCCGCTTCACGCTGATGTTGCTTGGCATTCAAAACATTGTGCTTGATCTTCTTCATCTGGAGCATGCGGCTCAGCAGTTCAGAAATCTCCACTGATGTTGTGCCCACCAGAACAGGCCGACCCAGCGTGGTTAGGTCAACAATTTCTTCTACCACGGCATTAAACTTCTCGCGGATGGTTTTAAACACCAGGTCGTCATAATCTTTGCGGATGTTGGGCCTGTTAGTAGGGATTACCACCACATCCAACTTGTAAATATTCCAAAGTTCACCCGCTTCGGTCTCGGCAGTGCCAGTCATACCCGCCAGCTTGTGATACATGCGGAAATAATTTTGCAGCGTGATAGTCGCATACGTCTGAGTTGCATCCTCCACTTTCACATTTTCTTTGGCTTCAATGGCCTGGTGCAGACCGTCTGAATATCTCCGCCCATCCAACACACGGCCGGTCTGCTCATCCACAATTTTCACTTTGCCATCCACAATGATGTATTCTGTATCGCGGTCGAAAAGGGTGTAGGCCTTCAGCAATTGATTTACTGAGTGCAACCGTTGAGACTTCGTTGTATAATCGCGGATGAGTTCTTCTTTTTTATGGAAGCGATCGTGATCAGAAATAGAAGGGTCTTTCTCAATTTTGGTTAACTCAATTCCAATCTCCGGCATGATGAACAGGCGAGGGTCTTCACCTTCACCGGTGATCAGGTCAATACCTTTTTCGGTGAGATCTACACTGTTGTCTTTTTCATCGATCACAAAAAACAAAGGTGCATCTGCCTTCGGCATTTCTTTCTTGTTATCGGCCAGGTGATAGTTTTCTGTTTTCTGCAGAATGTTTCTGGTGCCCGATTCACTCAGATATTTTATTACCGGTTTATGTTTGGGCATGCCGCGAAAAGCGCGGAACAACGCCAACCCACCGTCTCCTTCATTTCCCTCACTGATTTGTTTTTTGGCATCGTTTAAATATTGAGTTACCAGTTTCTTCTGAGCTTCGACCAATTTAAAAATCCGTGGCTTCAGATCATAGAATTCATGTTCATCACCACGGGGAATTGGTCCTGAAATAATTAAAGGCGTCCTTGCTTCATCCACCAGCACACTATCCACTTCATCTACCATTCCATAATGATGGCCTCGCTGTACCAGTTCTTCGGGATCGCGCGCCATGTTATCGCGCAGATAATCAAAACCAAATTCATTATTGGTTCCGTAGGTGATGTCGGCTAAGTAGGCGTTTCTGCGGGCAATGGAATTGGGCTCGTGCTTGTCAATACAATCGATGGTCAAACCATGAAACTGAAAGAGGGGGGCCATCCATTCGCTGTCGCGCCTGGCGAGGTAATCGTTCACGGTAACAATGTGAACGCCCCGCTTCGCCAAGGCGTTGAGGAAGGTGGGGAATGTGGCCACTAAAGTTTTGCCTTCACCGGTGGCCATCTCGGCAATTTTTCCTTCATGCAAAACAATACCGCCAATGATTTGCACTTCGTAATGCACCATGTCCCAAGTAATCATATTGCCGGCCGCCATCCATTGGTTGTGCCATTGCGCCTTGCCGCCATCAATTTTTACGTGTTCCACTTTGGCGGCCATCACACGATCATGCTCCTGGGCTGTAACTTCAATAAAAGTATTTTCTTTGAATCGCTTCGCGGTTTCGCGCATTACGGCAAACGCCCTGGGCAGTGCTTTGAGCAGCACTACTTCAAGTTCCTTGTTCCGATCGAGTTCAATCTTATCAATCTGATTGAAGATGGATTCTTTTTCATTGATATCTAAATCGGGCTGATTGGCAATACGAGCATGCAACTCAGCCAATTGGTCATCAATAGGTTTGAGTTCCCCGGCAATGAACGCCTGTATTTCGGTCGATTGTTTTCTCAAATCATCATGCGACAGAGAGATGAGCTTTTCACCTTCCCGTTTGGTTTCTTCCACCAACGGCATTATTCGCTTGATGTCTTTTTCTGATTTAGTACCGAATATCTTGGCAATGAATTGGAGCATGTAGGATGGTAAAGTTAATCGTTAATGGTTAAACGGTTCGCACACCTCACCCCCAGCCCCTCTCCGATCCCGATACTTCGGGAGGAGAGGGGGTGACTCTCTTTTGATACTTTTTGCATTTTGAAATAAGCATAATTAAAAAAAACCTGCGGGTATGCCCCTTCGAAAGTTCTATTGGCGAGAATTATATCCAAGGATAAGTTTCCTGGTTTCTTTTGGCGAGAGCGTTGGGTCATTTCTATGCCTGGCAACATCATTGCTAAAAATTTTCACTTCAACTTCTTCCAAACAAAGGATTTTGATAGTCGGTATAGTTTTCTTACGGGTAACAATCATATAGCTTTTTAAAATTGCGAATTTAATAGTTAGAAATAAATGATTCGTTCGGAGACACTCCAAGTATTAACAGCAGCTACCTTCCATTTACCAATTATAGTTCCAAATCGCCTTCGAAGACTAATTTGGCAGGGCCGGTAAGATAAATATCATAAAACCCGCCAGAAGGGCGCAGTTTAAACTCGACCGTAAGTGTGCCGCCTTTAGTGAAAATGGTAATCGGGCTGGAGTAACCATTTTTTGAAGCAGCTAATGCCGCAGCGGTGGCGCCTGTTCCGCAGGCCATTGTTTCTTCCTCCACTCCCCGCTCGTAGGTGCGAAGCGCTATAACGTTGCCACCCTTATCTTCAATGTAGTTGGCGTTTGTTCCTTTCGGGAAGTGTTTATCGTAACGCATTGTTCTGCCTTCATCAAAGACGGGATAATTATCCAGGTCGGAAACAAACTTTACGTAATGCGGTGAGCCGGTGTCGAGGGAATAACCTTCGAATACTTCTTCAATGGCATTCACATCATTCATCTGGATTTTGATCTGTCCATCGGGCAAGATTTCGGCCCGATGCACGCCATCATAAGCGTTAAATGAAATTTGACCATTGGTCATTCCAAGTCTTGTGGCTAAATCAACTGCTGTGCGGGAGCCATTTCCGCAAAGACTTTGTGAGCCATCGGGGTTGATGTAGGTGATATTGAAATTCGTTTGCGAGTCGTTTGCGATCAGGATGACACCATCGGCCCCAACGCCAAACCTGCGGTGGCAGATTTTGGCGATCTGTTCTTTGGATAAATCAATGTCTTTGTTTCGATTATCAATCAAAACAAAGTCGTTGCCTGCAGCCTGGTATTTGTAAAAGTGAATGGTCAAAGGCTAATTGGTAAGCGGTCTTCAGTAATTGGTAATTCTATTTCACTTCCTCATAATCCACATAGTCGCCACCCTTAATTTTGCCAGAAGCTCCTTTTTTGGGCGCGGCCCCGTTCGATTGAGCCTTGTCCCTCGACTTTATGTTTTGGCTGGCGGCCCCCATCCTGAAAAAAAAGCTACCCACTTTGTAAAGGATGTAGCTCACAATCCCAATTAAAAGTAAAAATCTCCACATATTTCTGTAACTAAAACGTAAAGGTATAAGTTCTTTATGAAATTCGGGGTTAGCAGAATAGCCGAAACTTTTAGAACTTTCGTTCTTGCAAGGGCATCATAAAAACAAAGAATAAGACATGATTCGCAATTTTATTCTGGTGGCTTTCCGGAGTCTCGTCAAGCAAAAAATTTTTTCCGCTATAAACATTATTGGTTTCAGCACCAGCATAAGTGCTTGTTTGCTTATTCTGCTTTATGTGCAGCACGAAACATCGTACGATACATTCTTTCCGAAGGCCGACCGCATCCACAAGATTGCTTTGGAAAGGATTTATCCTGAGCACGTCACGTTTTACGCGGTTATTCCCCACTCGTTTGCTTATGCGATTAAAAAAGATTTCCCCGAAGTGGAAAACACGCTGCTTGTGAACGGCCCCTTTAACCGCACGATGGTTACGTATAAAGTAAGCGAGACTGAAATAAAATCTTTTGAAGAAAATCATTTCATGATGGCCGACAGTTCGTTTTTTGATTTCTTCGACATTGAATTGGTTAAGGGCAACAGAAAGACTGCCCTGTCCAAACCCAGCCAGGTGGTGATTACCGAGGCTACTGCCATTAAATATTTCGGGAAAGAAGAGCCTGTCGGGAAAGTATTGGGCGGTGATAATGGCGAGTTCACCGTATCGGCTGTTTGCAAAAACCTGCCCGACAATTCTCATCTGAAGTTTGATTTCCTCGCCTCGCTCGAAACCTTTCAAGGTTTCAGAAGGGATAACTATACATCCTTTTCAGCCCATGTGTATGTTCTGCTTAAGCCGGACGCAGATGCGAAAAGCCTTGAAGCTAAATTCCCGAAAATGGTGGACACCTATGCCGCTGCCCAAATTGAAAGGAACCTCGGCCAATCATGGGAAGATTACAAAAAAGCCGGCAATGGCTACCGGTATTACCTGCAACCTCTCACGTCCATTCATTTAGACCCTACCTATCTGGAGCGAACAATCACACCCAGCGCGAATGGGGATTATGTGAAAATACTGACGTATGTGGCCTTGCTCATTTTAGTGATTGCCTGCATCAATTTTATGAACCTTTCCACAGCCCGCTCGGCCGAACGTGCCCGCGAAGTGGGTGTTCGAAAAGCCATGGGATCACAAAAAAGCCAATTGATTTACCAGTTCCTGATCGAGTCCATTATTGTATCGATTGCCGCAACAATTCTGGCTGTTTTACTGGTGCAATTGCTTCTTCCGTTTTTTAACCAAATGGCACAGAAACAATTTGTGCTGACTTACAGCCTGAATTTGATTTTGATGTTGTTGGGCTTTTCCATAACCGTAGGCATCCTGGCGGGCCTTTATCCCGCCTTTGTGCTGTCGGGGTTTAACCCGGTGGTAGTAATGAAAGGAAACCTAACCGGGAATGCCAAGGGTGCATGGATGCGAAACGGCCTGGTGGTGTTTCAATTTATGATTTCCATTGTTTTGATTGTGGGCACGCTGGTGGTGAAACAGCAGATGACGTTCATGCAAACTAAAAACCTTGGGTTTGATAAAGACCAGGTGGTGTACATTGAGCGGGCCTTCACTTTAAATGAAAAACTCAAGACCCTGGTAGATGAAGTAAAACGAATCCCCAGCGTGATCAACGCAGGCACTACTTCTTCTATGGTCGGAAAGGAAGGCGATTTCTTTGGCGAGCAATTTCAGCCGGAAGGCTCAACGGATGTACTGACCGTAAAATTCATGGGTGCCGATGATAATTTTTCACAGCTTATCGGTTTCGAATTGAAAGAGGGGCGCTTCTTCTCGGAAGAAACCAATGATTCCCTTTCCGTTATCTTAAATGAGACGGCAGTAAAAGTGCTGGGCCTTAAAGATGCCCTTGGAAGGAGATTGGTAAGCAGCACTGAAAATCGCGATGGGACTCAGGCCATACGCACATTTACGGTGACGGGCATTTTAAAAGATTTTCACTTTCAATCTTTACGCGATGAGATCACCCCTTTGGTAATTTTCAGCAAAGAATTTTTCAGATTCGAGCAGTTTTTGGCCGTGAAGATCAAGGCCGATCATGTTCAGCAAACCATTGCTCAACTGGAGGCGAAGTGGAAGGAGTTATCCCAGGGCCAACTCTTCCGGTATAGTTTCTTAGATGATCAAATTCAAAATGAATACGCAGAAGAAAAACGATCGGGGCAGTTGTTCTCCGTGTTTTCGGGCCTTGCCATCATCATTGCCTGTGTTGGGTTGTTTGGACTGTCGGCCTATACGGCCAGTCTTCGCACCAAAGAAATCGGGGTGCGCAAAGTAATGGGAGCCACGGTTACGGGGGTTACGTTGTTGCTTTCAAAAGATTTCACCCTCCTGGTTTTAATTGCCTTTGTCCTGGCTGTTCCCACTTCGTGGTGGATGATGAACAATTGGTTAATGGGGTTTGCTTACCGCATTTCGATCGGTGCCGGATCTTTTATTTTGGCCGGCATTATTGCCTTAGGCATTGCCTGGGCCACCGTGAGCTATCAGTCAATAAAAGCAGCACTGGTAAACCCGGTGAAGTCTTTGAGGAGCGAGTGATTGTAGATCGGTAAGAGGTAAGAGGTTAGAGGTTAGAGGTAAGAGGTAAGAGGTAGTTGGTATCGACACCACTTACCAACTACCAACTACCTCTTACCACTTACCGATTCCCGGCCACGTCAATCACTTTATTCCAAACCCGGAACACATTGCCAGAACAAATTTTCTGAATCTCCTCTTCCGTGTAGCCACGTTTGAGCAAAACATAAATCAGGTTTGGGTACATCGAAACATCTTTCAACCCTTCGGGGAGGGAATCGCCCACGCCATCGAAGTCCGAGCCGAGGGCGACATGGTCAATGCCGGCAATGGCTTTCACGTGATCGATGTGATCCGCCACACGTTCCACATCAGCGAAAAAATCTTTGTGTTTCCCCAATTGTGCTATGATGGGTTTGGCATCCTCATCACGAGACATTATTTTTTTTGCCTTCAGGATCTTTCCCAGTGAATCAACCATGACTTTATTCGCCCGGACTGCCGAATCAAGAAACGAGGCCCCAAAATTAATTTGAATAACCCCTCCGTTTTTCGCCAGAGTCTTGATCATATCATCGGTCATGTTTCTGCGGAAGCCAGGCGTGAAAAACCGGCAGGATGAATGCGAGGCAATGGCAGGCGCTTTCGCGATTCGCATCACATCGTAAAAAGCACTGTCGTCCACATGCGAAATATCGACCATGATGCCCACGCGGTTCATTTCCTTAACCACCTGTTCGCCAAACGGACTGAGCCCGTTCCAGGTGTAAGTAGTATCGTAAGAAGAATCGCAAATCTGATTGTCCTTGCCGTGCGTGAGCGTGATGTATCGAATGCCCCGGTCGAAAAAATATATCACATTCGAAATGTCTGTTCCAATGGGCGCGCCATTTTCCATGCCCATTGGCAAAGAAATTTTACCGGCTTTAAAATTAGTTTCGACTTCTGCAGGCGTGTTGGCCAAAGCATATTGATCGGGATAAGTTGTGGTGATAGTTTTTACCAGGTTAATAAGGGAGTCGGCCAAGTCTTTGCCACCTCCAACCATTTCACCCCTCTCATTCTTTGCCTGGTATTTGGAAGGTATGTAGATGGACATGAATGGGGCGTTCAATCCGCCCTTCTGTGCGCGCGCAAAATCCATATCGCCAACGGGCTTCTCGTCTTCAAGGCCAACGATCTCATTGTTTATCGCCCACTTTCTTTCTTTGAGACGGTAAGGCAAATCAATATGCCCGTCTGTAATAATAAACCGTTGCGCGAGTTCATCGGCATAAGCGCGAAGTTCAACATCGGTCATGGACTTTACATCTTTTGGGTTTTGGCAGGAGACAGTCACCAGAGCAATGATCAAAAAAAGAAAGCGGAACAGTTTCATTGAATAAGGTTTTAGTTTATGGATGGAAAGGTAAAAAAAACAAATTAGGTGCATTCAACAGGCCGCCAATGACAGAACCATTCGGTCGTTGTTTTTGAACCACATAGGCACATAGAAACATAGGTTTCTCACATAGGTTTTATTGCTCTTTGATGGTTTGTGAAGAAATTTTTATTGTGTTCTCCTA
>JAYUHI010000222.1:0-1962 GCA_043767095.1 Bacteroidota bacterium | reverse complement strand
CGATTGGAAATAAAAGCTATACGCTCTCCATCAGGCGACCAGCGGGGCGAACGATTTTCATATTCACCATAAGTCAGCGGCATAGGATAGCCTCCTTGCGAAGGCATCATCCACAACTGGTGAAAGTTGCGGCCTGCATAACTGCTATACACGAGTCTGGTTCCATCGGGCGATACATCAGGCTTTGCCTGCCAATTGGTTTCTTCGTGGTGAATGGTGTTGATTTCATTGTTCGATAAGTCAATAGAAACAATATCGCCTGTACCATGAACTATTTCACGATTAGAAACAAAGTAAATTCTCTTTCCATCAGGAGACCAGGAGGGATTGATGGCATGATCGAATGGGCTATAATAATATCGCTTACCTTCATTCTTCCGGTCAGGTGTTAAACAACGAATATCCGAAAGATGCATTTCTTTGAAATCAGCAACATGAAGCAAAAAATGTTTGGTGCTATGGGTGGACACAAAAACAATTTTACTTCCATCTGGCGACCATTGAGGTTCAAGGTTAACTGCGCCATTGTTCGTTAATGCCATAGTATTTCCATCATCCAAATTCAGCGATATTAATTCACAAGAAGAGCCATTGTACCGGACGAAGACAACGCTCTTTCCATCGGATGACCAATCCGGTTGGTAATCGTAACCATCACCATCTGTGAGTTGTTTAGCCGCTTCACTGCCGATTGTTTGCAACCAAAGACTTCCCATCATGGAGTAAATCAGGTGCTTGCTGTCTGGCGACCAGGTTAAAGAAGAAGGGCCGGTTGTGAACTGAGGCAGATAGAGCTCTCTGAAATAGTATGGGTGAGGAAGATCAATTTGATTTAAAACAGGAACACGTTGAGCAGAAACTAAACTGGTTATGGATAAAAAAATGACTGTGAGAGATGGCAACGACAACCTGTGAAAAAAAATTCATCATGCAAAAAAGTTGAAGTACCCCGTGCTGTCAACTTTCCGAAAGTTTGAAACTTTCGGAAAGTTAATTGGTGTTGAAAAGACACCCACCTCATGCCCTTGTCGATTTATACCAAACATTCATGTCCTCAAGTCCAGAGTAAATAAAGCAATTGTTGATCATGAGTCCCCCAAATTTATAATTCAATTGGTAGAACGCCTTATTCATGCTGTATGATTCTGCCCGTGCAATCGTGTAAAGACAACGAATATTTTTGTGCCTCAAAACCTCTTCCAGTTTAGAAAGTAATTTTTTGATATGGCCTTTGCCCTGCACTTCAGGCAAAGTTGCACAATCGGTTAGTTCGGCATTTGAATATTGACGGTTAATTTCAGCCGATGCGGCACTTACAATTTTATTGTTATCCCTGATCAGCACATAAATGGTTCCCTCGTCAAACGTCTTTTGAACATGAGCCGGGTCGCCAAGCGGTGTGGGATAAACTTTAAAAATGGATGCATACAACTGCGCCAATTCATTCGCATCTTCTGGAGTGGCGAGTGAAGCATCTTTCAAGTCGGCAGGTTGAGCAATTTTTTCATCTTTTAATATTTTTTCAACCAAGCGTTTTTCCTCCATTTGTTTTGGATTGACAGACCGCGCGGCTGAATAATACTTCACGAGAAAATACATATCCACTCCGTTAAAATATCCTTGAACAAAAGCTTCCTGAGTCAATCCGTGATCAAGAAAAAATGCCCGATCGTTCGCGCGCGATTTGATAATCAGTTTTTCTGTCCACTCTGGAATTGATTCATTAATCGAAGTCAGCACATCGGGAAGACGACCGGTGTAGTCATCGATTCTCACCCGCTTATTAAAAAAATCCTTATAAGCAGAAATTTTTGCTTGATTATCCATTTGTGAATCTTAGTGCCTTCGTGGCCGAATCTCGTGCCTATACTTTGCCACTAAGACACCAAAGCACAAAGAAATCACAAAGGGCGCGTCAGCAAAACTATTTATTTGGTTTAATCTCACACCAATTGATCAGTA